>CANHVD010000011.1 GCA_947463775.1 Planctomycetaceae bacterium
ACAGCGCACGCGTCAACCTCAGCCAGGGCTGCATCGGTTGAGTTAGCCACGGTCCAGGTGAATTTGGACGAAGGCACAGTTGTCACCAGCTTTGTACAGCCGGCGAATGTTCCTGCTCACCCGCTTGTTTCGGCAGAGCAAATTCTGGCAGTCGTAGAGACACCTGCCGAGCATGCAGAACTTCTGCTGAATGGATTGAAGCATGGTGATTCCCTGGAAACACAATGTCTGGCGGCAACGCTGCTGGGTGATTGTGATCGATCGGACGTTGCGATCAAAGAAGCATTAAAGAAAGCCAATGAGGCCGCAACAGATGGCTATCTGCGACTCGCCATCTGCGATTCCCGAATCCAGCGGGGCGAGCACGACGAAGCAACTGCCAGGTGCATGATCGAACTACTGGAAGACTCGCTGCCTGAACTCCAGATTCAGGTTTGTTCCTCAATGCATCACTTTGTGGGAACCGATGCAGAGTCAATGTGTGCCTCAGCACTTGAGTCAGCCTTGCAGAGTGAATCACCAGAGCTTCGGGCGAGTGCGGCGGTAGCGTTGGGAGACTTCCCGAATCTGCCTGAATCCGCGAAAGCCCAGTTGAAGAAAATGGCCACTTCCGAATCAAAAACACCGGTCGGGGAAGCGGCGGAAACAGCTGTTAGTCGTTTCGAGAACGTTGGCGATTCGAACTCTGCAGAGATACTTGTGATGCCCCGCAAGTAGGATTCGCGGCCCGGAATGTCGGTCGCGTTGTAAATAACTCCAGCACTGAGAACTGCATTCAGAATCGCAACAAGGTGACCATTCACTTTGTGTGCGGGTTGGCCAATAAGGCATCGGAGTCGCCCGGATCAAAGATCGAGTACGCCGGTAGCTTGAAAACACGCTGACGAAAGTCGGTAAGACGGAGATCAGACTTATGATTCGCAAATCTGCAAAAGCATGGCTCGCATTGTTGCTGGTATCATCAGCAGGATGTAACGCCATTGAAGATCACGTAGTGTCATGCGAAACCAGCACGAGAAACATGGTGTTGGCCGAGAAGGGCTGGCTGAACTGGGCCTCCTGTTACAAGAATGTCGATTACAAACTCCACTTTTCCAAAGGCTTCAAGGATGGATACACAAACGTCCTCGAAGGGGGCAAGGGCTGCCAGCCTACTCTGCCACCTCGATGCTACTGGAAACCTCAGTTCCAGACGCCTGCCGGCCGAGCAAAGACCAACGCCTGGTTTGACGGTTACTCACATGGAGCGACTGCTGCACAACAGGATGGTTTTGGCAGTTTGCAGCAACTCCCGATCTCGCCAACCGCTCGCGCCAATTTGATGGCCCGACAGGCACCGCCCTCGGCCGCCTGCTTTGCAGGAATGACAAAGCTGGGGGAGACGGATCCGGTCTACCACCCGGATGTTCATGGAGGAACCTCAGTGGATGAACCACCGATGGAAATCCTGAAGACACCCGACATTGAGATGCCGCCTGAGTCAAACATTATTGAACCAGTGCGCCCCTATGACGAAGGCACGCCGCCTGTCGAAGAATAAGATCTAAACGGGCTATTGCCGTACCTCAAAAACAATGATTGACTTCAAAGTAGAAGTGAATCTTCAGAGACAGTTCAAGACGTCCAGAGATGACGTATTCCGGGAATCACGGAGAAGACTGCAATGTCACGCTTAAATGAACTTTTCAGCACCGAGTCAGTTCGAAAAACCATCAGGTCAAAACGCTTTCGACTTATGGGGCTTCTGACGCTGGCCTCCATGGTTCCGGCGGGCTGTCAGACGATCAATGCAGTTCCGGTCTCGCGTGTACCCGCAGAGATTCTTTCGACGGAACTGAAGGACAACTACAAAGACATCTCCCTGCTTCGCCTTCGACAGGACCCGCCTGACACATATCTTCTGGGGCCTGGCGACGTTCTTGGCGTGTACATCAAGGGCGTGCTCGGTAGTGAAGAAGAGCTTCCGCCAGTGCACTACCCGGAAGACAGCAATCGTCCGCCTGCAATCGGCTATCCTGTGCCAATCCGAGAAGACGGCACCCTGGCCCTTCCGATCGTTGATCCGATCAACGTCAAGAACATGTCGCTGGTGGAGGCCACGGAAGCTGTCCGAAACGCCTATACGTATCCAAGAGAGATCGTGAAGAAGGGCGAGGAGAGCATCATTGTCACGCTGATCCAGTCTCGCAAAGTTCGAGTTCAGGTAATTCGCGAAGAATCTGGTGGCACAGAAGGTGTGTCGAAACGTGGGACTGGCAAAGTTGTTGACCTGCCCGCTTATGAAAACGACGTTCTCCACGCGTTGAATGCAACAGGGGGCATGCCGGGAACCGATGCAAAGAACGAGATCCTGATCTATCGAGGTTTGTTTCAGTCCGGCGTTGAGGCTGACACAGTGCTGAATCAGGTTTGCCAGAGCAATTGTGATGACGATTGCCTCTGTAACGAAGCACCACTGCCAGATCCTCCGAATGTGACTCGCATTCCATTGCGATACAACCCCGCGAATCCTCCATCATTCAACCAGAATGATATCATTCTGAATGATGGTGATATCATCATCATTCGCAGTCGGGACCGTGAAACATTTACAACTGCGGGAGTTCTTGGCGGCGGCGAGTACCCTCTGCCGCGAGATAAAGACCTTGATATTCTGGGAGCAATTGCGTTGGCTCGCGGTCCCCTCGGCCAGTCAGGCACTGGAGTGGGCGCTATTGGCGGGAATGGAGGCGGCGGTGGTGGCAACGGTGGTGGCGGTGGTGGACGCGGCAATGTGAATTGCCAACCGTCCGAAGCGATCATCGTCCGTGAACTCCCGTGTGGCAGTTCAATCGCGATGAAGGTCGACCTCAACCGAGCACTCGAGAACCCGTCGGAAAGAGTGCTGATCCAGCCAAATGACGTAGTGCTCGTCCGATACACACTTGCTGAGGAAGTTGGCAACGTTCTCCTGAACGCATTCCAGATCAACTACCTGCTGGGCAGTGGAATCAACAACTGATCTTTCAGGTCGCCTTCACGGCAGTAAACCATTCCAACAAACCCGCCGCAATCCGGCGGGTTTGTTGCGTTTCTGCTTCGTCGGCACAGCATCCCGTTCCATGCAGGTTTGGCTGAAGGCTCTCCAAAAGTCAGACCAGTCGACTGGGGCATTCAGATCCCGTAACCACGGGCTATTCAAGCGTCGGCGCAGTGTCATCTGTTCCCGCCAAAAGCCTTTCCTGAAGGCGATCACCAAGCTGATGCCCGGCTGCGTAGCTCTCAAAGGCCACGGCAACTTCCATCATATTCCTTGGTCGATAGCTTGGCTCGCGATCCAGCATCCGATTCAGAAACCCTGCGATACTGAGCGGAAGCGCGGGACAAAGACTCTGAATCTCGGGAACACTTGAATCACGAATTGCCATCATCAGCTTCAACGGACTTCGACCTGCCTGCTGAAATGGCGTGACACCCGATAACAGCCGAAACGCAGTTGCCCCCAGTGAGTAAATGTCCGTAGAACAATCGACGTGATGCGAGTTCGAAAGTTGCTCAGGGGACATGTAATCCAGAGTTCCAAGAGTCTGTCCTTCTTCCGTCAAGGTGCTGTCGCAATCCAGTCCACGACTGATCGCCACACCGAAGTCCAGAATCTTCACCTGAACACGCCCGTCCGGACTTAATGTCAGCATCAGATTGGACGGCTTGACATCGCGGTGAATAATCATCTGCTCGTGAGCTGCGTGGAGGCCAATCGCGGCCTGCCGAACAATCTCGCTTACCTCTGCCAGCATCAGCGACTTCCCATTGGACACCAACGAGCCGACGTCGATTCCCTGAATGATTGGCATTACAAGATACGACGACTCTTCAGTCATCTCCGAATCAACATACTGCACCATCGCTGGGTGATTCAACCGACGAACGCTGCTGATCTCGCGCTGAAATCGAGCCTTCGTCTGGCTTCCTGACCGAACCATGTCCGGAAGCGTCTTCAGGGCATACTCCTGATGACTTTCACGATCCCTCACACGATAAACCACTCCCATTCCGCCTCGCCCGAGCGTGGAAACGACGTCATAGCGGCCAATCCGCACAGGGTTTACATTAACTCCCTCGCCAAAAAGATCTCCGCGAAGCCCGCATTCTGCTGCTGATCGGAGTCGTGCTTCCACCTTTGCCGTAAAACTCCTATCAAGATCACTTCGGCTGCGGACCGCAGAACCAAACTCCGCGGCAATTTCGTCCATTTCCGCTTCAATAGCAGCCTTCGATTTTTGGCAAATAACACAGGGAGAATCCGCCACAGTCTGCGATGCGTTTATCAGCATCGTCAGAAGACAGTCATGCGTGGTCGGTAGCCCACAGGAGCTGGATCCCATCGTCTTCAAAATGAATTCTCCTTCGAGCGTTCTACCAATAACCAAGAAATTCACGAAGTCTCGCTACCACTCGAAACCGAGCCTGACGAATTGCGTTTGCCGTCATACTCAAACGCAATGAGATCTCTTCGGGGGGCAGGCTTTCTACTGTAGACAGCCAGAATGCCTGCCACGTTCTTTCCTCAAAGTCTCCTCGAATCATCTCCGCTGCACGCATCAGAACCTCCCCACCGCCGTCCCTTCTTTCCGGTGCTGATTCTTCCCGAACCCAGTCGGGAATAGCATTCATTCTGACCATCGTGTCGGTTCCACCAACAGCGTTCACACCATTGCGACACCGTTCAAAGTGCTTCGCGAGACACCGCCTCGTGATCGTCCACAGCCACCCGCGGAAACTATGGTCCGGGCCAAACTGGAGTCGAGAAATCCCGGCATTAACTCCTCGAAAAACCTCTTGACAGATGTCGGCGGCGTCAGCTTCCTGAAGACCAGCTTTCCGACACCAGGCGGCAACAAGAGGAGTATACAAGTGCAGGAACGTTCTCCATGCAGTCGCCCCACCGCCCCTGAGGTCGCTTAGCAGCGTCAGTGAAGTTGACCATTGTGATTCCATCAGACACCACGAGTGACCACGTTCCGCCAAATATGAATACCGCTTAGTATCCGGGCGAACAGCACTCTTCGTCCAACGACTTTAGAGCGTTCTCCCTAAGGAAAAAATTTCCGGCGACAGCAGGCCGACAGAATGTGAACACCAGACTACGCCTGTGAGACACCGCGGGGGCGAGGGTCTGGAGATGAAGCTTTTGAAGTCTGAACAACACTGAGCTTCAAACTCCAGCGGAAGACGTTGCTATTCGCAGCCTTTGCTCTTACTCGGCAGGATCGATTTTGTCAGCAACTTCGGGATTTGCTGAAGCCTCACGGTCGCCGGCCTCGCCAACAGCACTCGACTGTCTCTGCTCACCTTCAGGCTGCCCCGCCTTTTGCGTTAACTCCTGCGACGGATCTGCCTGCGGTGCTTCCGCAGCCGTTGTCGCGGGTTCCACCGGTTCTGCTGCCGGAGCAGCCTGCTCAATCTTAGCGGCTGGTTCAATCAATTTGCGTTCCCGCAGCGTTTGGCCAAGCTGAAGCTTCCAAACACCGTCCTGATCTTTGAGCGTCACAAATCGATGCGTCACGCCGACAATTTCAACATTGATTTCTGAAACTGAAAGCTTCTCAGCAACTTTCAATTGCTCAGTCTTTCCTGTTCCCTTGTTTCTGAACCAGGCATACCAGACACCGTCTTTCGATAGTGCGGCAGACAGCAACGTCAACGCAGCATTGTCGTCCTGCACATCCAGGGCGATTTTTCCAGACGCCGACTTCGGTTCTTCTCCCGAATCAGTAACCTTGACCTCGACGTCATATTTTCCCGGAGTAAATGTGCGCGACGGGGTCCACTTCAACTGCCCCGTTAGCGCATCAATCGACAAGCCTTCCGGCGCTCCTGCACCCAGCGAATACTTCAAAGACGCAGTCGGACCATCGTCTGTCGCCGTGGCTGTCCCCGCAAATTCTCGCCCAATCACAACGATGGCTGATTCGGGCAGCGTCAGCACTGGAGGCTGATTATCACTCTTAATCGTGAACTTCACCTTCGAATTCAACTTGAGTTCTGGATTGCCAGACTGAGTCAACATCACAGTCGTTGCGTATTCTCCTGCTCCCATCGTCTCCGCAGGCTTCCAGGCAAATTCTCCGGTCGCAGGATTGATCGACATGCCTTCCACAGGTTCCGCGAGCGAAAACTGCGGCTCGCCAAACTCCGGATTAAAGCTCTCCGCTCGCGCCGTGAACTTGACTTCCTCACCCGGCTTAATCGTTTTGTCGCTAACACCAGCCAGACGCGGATTCCACGTCTTTGGCGGCGACGGTATCACGAAAACTGACCCTTTCACGAAGTCCGCATACTGCTCCAGTGTCTTCTCCTGACGATCCCATGCCACAGGCAATAGCTCAACTGTGGCCTTCTCGGGATGCGCAGCCGCTTTGGTTCCGCTGAACCCTCGTTGAACTTTCCACGCTGATTCATCAACAGCTTCAACTCGCAATAACTCCCGCTCAACTCGGACCAGAAACGGCCGGAATGGATCTTCGATGATGATCGACTCGTTCGGCACAACACTGATTTCAGCAGCACTCTCGCTGATCCCGCTCGTGATCGTCGTGCGGGGCTGCAGTTCCGTTTTGTCATCGCCCCCAATGACACTCATTCCTTCGGCTGTGAACGAAACGAGCAGCCGCGGATTTCCCTGAGCACCAGGGCTATCTATTTTCATGGCGGAGATTCGATGCAGCATATCCGCCTGATCGAACAGAAAAAGAAATCGTGTCAGCCCCTGAAGATCTGTCTCGGCCTTCTTCACCTCAACGCCAACAGTTCCAAATTCTTTCTGCTGCGATCTCGCGCCGGGAGTCACCTCAAAGCCTGGACCACTGAAGCCACACTGTCGAGTCAACTCGTGTACCCACTCCCGATACAGGCGTTGAGCATCGTCCTGATTCTGAGGCAGGCTGATGTATTTCCAGTCATCCAGATTCTTTCGCGCAACCTTGAACTTGATCTCCTGAAGTTTCAGAGATTCATTCTCGGCGTTGGCCATATTCAGATTTCTCTGCAGGTCGCGAATCGGTTTCATCAGAAACCCGTCCAGCGTCGACCTCAAACTGTAAACGGCAATCGCCGCGACCAGCCCTGCTGCAAGAATCTTTGTGCGTTTCTTTTCATCCATTTTCATTAGCCCGATGCTGATTCCGGATCCGCAGGGAGCGAAACTTCCAGAACTATCTGAACACCATAATCCTGTGACACCGCCGAAGCGCGGTACTCCGGCTCAAACGGCTTCACTCCGTAGCCCGCATCGCGAAGCTTCCGCGCCAGTTCGTTAACATCCGACTCAGACTTCGCAAACCCAACAAGCTTCACTGACGGCGGCGCTCCACGCTGGATTGCAGAGAATTGGAAACTGTCGATAAACATTCTGTCTGTTGCCGGAAGAATGGCTTTTAGGCGAACCATTTCATCCAGCCATTCAACATCTCGATTCACCCACTCTGAAACACTTTCAGACTGAGTCATCTCCTTGCTGCCGGCTTGCAGCATTTCTTTGATCTCAGCATTCTCTGTATCTACCAAATACTTGACGTCAGCAAGCTCATTGATCTGCCCCTGTCGCCAAAAGTACCCGCCGGCCACAATGATCACGCCGGCCAGTGATCCCAACAGAACTCGAAGCCGTCGCAAATCCTTCTTCGCCGGCGCACGACGAGGATTGATCAGGTCCACAACCTCAACGCCACTCGCCGCTTCACCCAGAATCGCCCCCGCAAGTGTCACGATATCAGCGGAGTTAATTCCCTCTGGCAATGCACCGGATAGAAATGCATCAGCCGGATTGACTCGCTCAATTCGAGCCCCATCCAACCGAGTCGAAATCTGATCGGTCACTGCCGAAGTGACTTCCGGAGCACCAATCAGAATGACTCGATCGATCTTATGCTCGCCCAGAATCTCGGCCGCTGACATCCGTGCTCGGGTCAGCTCCGCGCGAATCGTCTTCTCGACGGTCTCCAGAGATGTCCACGAGCTGCCGCTGTGCGAAAAGACAACCGAAGTGCCTCGAACAAAAGTCAGCTCGATAAAGTCCCGCCGCATTACGGCAACGACATCGACCTTTTCCAGGTCGGCTGATTCTCGCAGGAATCCCGCTCGAGCAGCCGCCTGAGCCACACAATACGCACTGACGCGAACTTCAGACAGCTCCAGACCCGCATCATTCAATGTTCTTCGTGCCACCGCGACCTGATCGCTGGGCACGGTTACCAGCAGGACGTCTCGCGTCGCGCTGCCCGGCTGAATTGGAAGCGGAGTAAAGTCCATGCAAACCGATTCGACAGGGACCGTCAGCCGCATAGACGCCTGCAGCCGAATCATGTCCGGGATTTCGCTGTCCGGCACCTGAGGCAACTGGATGCGATGAATCGTGACCATCTGCCGAGGAAACACGATCGCAACTGAGGCACGCTTGCGATCCGTACCCACCGGAAACAACTGCTTCAGTTGATCAACCAACAAGAGCGTGTCGTTTGAATCCGCCTGACGCTCAAGGATCCTGACCAGCCGGAACTGAGCTTTCTCGCCTGCAGCAGTCCCTTCAGCGACGACCAATCGGTCGCGATCCCATTCGATGAACTTGTCTGCCATATTTCGGGACCCGCGATTTACATGACGCCAAACGACAAACCTGATTCTATGACCAATTTAGGACGGCGATTCTGAGCCAATTCAGCGATTCCGGCCGAATTTCGAGCCAAACCGAATCAGTTACCCCTATATGAACACCACAACGGGCATGGTGGGGCCGTTGTTCGGAAGAAACAAGCATAGGTTCTCTATGTTAGCTGCTCCGTGTTGGAATCTGCTGATTTTTCCAATTTTCCGCCCGGCTACACCTTCCGCCCGGCAAATTGGGCGATTGGGCGTCGCCACACGCCCCGGAAGGATTGCAGAGACTACTCCGAAGGAAAGAAAAACAGCCGACGAATAGCGTGCAGCAGCCCCTCAGGGGTGCCTTCCTTCGCTTCGTCCTTCAGTGCTTCCAAAGGCGGATGCAGCAGCTTGTTAACGATCCGCTGAATCGTAGCTTCAATTGCCTGTCGCTGAGCACTCTCCAGCGTCGGCAGTTTACGATACAAACGATCCAACTCCGAACGGCTGATGTCTGTCCAGTGCTCACGCAGACGATGAATCACCGGGCCGGTCGCACGATGATAAATCTCCTGCATGAATGTTCGCGTCTGAGCAGCAATAATCCCGCGAGCCTTCTCAACCTCGGCTTCTCGGGCCGCGCGGTTGCGGCTGCAGGTTTCTTCCAGAGCATCCAGGTCATACAGGAACACGTTATCGTCAACGGTCCCCGCTGCGGGATCAAAGTCACGCGGTGCCGCCAGATCCAGAATAAACACCGGATGTCGCTGCGACCGTGCTCGGGCTGCCGCAAAGCGTTCCTTCGTGATCAATGTCTGAGACGCCCCGGTGGTGCTGACGATGACGTCGGCTTTGGCCAGCCATTCGTCCAGCGTTGAAAAATCTACCGCCTCACCCTTGAACTGCGCGGCCAAACGCTCGGCTCGTTCGCGGTTGCGATTCGCCACGACAATTCGTTTCACGCCCTCGGATTGCAGATAAGTCAGCGTCTCTTCCGCCATCTCCCCCGCACCGATGACGAGCACGGTTTTGTTGTCAAAACGGCTGAAGATGCTTTTTCCAAAATCGCCCACGGCCACGCTGGCGATCGACACTCGCCCGTCGGCCAAACCCGTTTCCGTGCGAACCTGTGCTGAAACTTTCAAAGCATGCTGGAACAGAACGTTGGTCAACGGACCGCAGGCTGCGTTCTCCTGGGCAACCCGATAAGCCTCTTTGACCTGATTCACAATCTGCGGCTCACCCAGCACCATACTGTCGATGCTGCAGGCAACTTCGAAGAGATGTTCTACAGCCGCAGTTCCTGACTGAGCCAGTACGGAATGCACAAACTCATCAGTGGGGACATTGTGAAACCGGCTAATGAAACGAGTAATATCGTCGAAGGAAACTCCGTCATCATCGCGTTCATCGGCCGCGTAGATCTCAACACGATTGCACGTGGAAAGGACAACCAGCTCAGAATCCGGATGAATCTCACGCCATTGCGAATAAGCGTTGTTCAGCAATTCTGAATTCGAAAACGCCAGACGCTCACGCAGCTGAACTCCGGCCTTATGATGATTACAACTGATGACAAGAACGTTCACCGGCCCACCTCCTGAGGGATTTCCTCAGTCGAAGACATTGGCGAAACGTCGTCGTTACTCTGAGAACTCTCCGGGGATGCGTCGTTCTTCTTTTCTGACGAACTGTCCGACGATGTCGTACGCGGCCGGCCATGGAACGTATTCAAATTCCCGGATCCAGCCAGCAACATCGGGCCAAGAACGGCAACGATCAGAAATCCTCCACTAAGCAGAGAAAGCTGAGCAACCGACTTGCCGGTTTGGTGAGACCCTTTCAGCAGTCGCCCCAGAAACAGCACCATCGCCAGCCAAGCGAAAACAGTCGTCACGATGGTCGGGTCCCACCAGGAGATCGACTCGGATGGATCGGAACCTCGATTCCACGATATCAGCAGGAATCCTGTCAGCAGACCGATCGTCAGACATGGGACCGAGAAAACCACCATCCAGCGATTCCAGGCGGTCAGGTTTTCCAGGCTGGGCAGAGGCAATTTCTGAAGCCACTTCGAGCGTCCCCGGAGTTGCTGATGATTCAACAGATACATCAGGCCGGAAATGGAGGCCCCTACAACCGCACCAATTCCAAGCACCAATGACGCGGCGTGAAACATTCCCCAGCGACGCATTGCAACCGCTGCCAAATTACCGCTGCCTTCCGAACTGACAAACAAAGCCACAATCACGAGCAGCAGAATTGCGGGCAGCAGAAACAGACCGTGAGCCATCTGGCGATGGGTCAGCATCAGAATGACATACAGCAGACTGCCCAGCCACGCGAGAACCAACAACCAGTCCTGCTCGCTTGTCAGAAGAGGCGGAAGTCCGGCCTTTTGGCTGCGAGTGATCAAAAAAGCCGTGTGTGCCACGAATCCTGCAAGGGAAAAGAAAACCACCGCCATCCGCGCAGAGGCAAACTGGCGACGAAATACCAGCAGAATTTCGCAGGCCAGCGAAACCAGGTAGCTCAGCAGAAAGCAGTAAATATGAACTTGTGCCAGAAATCCCAAGTGTCGCCTCAATCCAGAGTGTTGCCTCAATCCAGTAGCGAAATGGCTTCAGTCAATTTCAAACACGATTTCAAATCGGCCACATGGCATCATATGCTCAAAGGCTCACTAAAACACGGCCCGTTACCACATCCATTGATCGGAATCCTTAACTCCGAGGCCATCCGCGCCTTACACCCCGAAACCTGACGTTCCTGTGTAGTGAATCCCTTAAGTGGTAGCCAGAATTGTTGCTTCGTCAATTTTGCCGTCGCCAATTCCGGTTTTGACGAATTGAACAACTTACGAAACATGGCGAGGCTGGAAAAGTGATCTGAACGGCTGAGCATTCATGCCACTACGACTAGAAAGACCGGGCGCATTGAGGAAATTGCGAGGATTTCATTTCCAACCAGTCTCTTCTGTTGGTTTTCTACACACTTGTGCGTCCGATAGCTGTGGATACAAACGGGCAGGGTAAGTCCTGCACAAAATCTGTCGTGAGGTTGTCGGCCCTACCCCACTGAAAAGCGCTGGAAGTCAGAGGTTGATTTGATGAAAAAGTCCGGGAAAATCCTGCACAGTTTCACTTCGTTATTCCGCAATTCTTCAACGAGTCTTAAGCGGAAGACAAATCGCAAATCCCAGCACCTGCAGTTCGAAACGCTGGAATCGCGACAGCTTTTGACCGTGCCGGCTCTTTCGAGCAATCCCAATGCTCAAATGACCGTGTACCTGGACTTCGACGGTGAAGACTATGGGAATCAGATAGTCCGGGTGCAACGAAACCCGGACCTCGAACTGGAAAGAATGAGCGCTATCCCGGCGTTTACCATTGACGGAACTCCAGGGCCTGATTCTCCGGCCGAAGAGAGATTGATTGAAGAGATTTTCCATCGAGTCGCCGAGGACTTCCGGCCGTTTAACGTTAATGTGACCACAGTCCAGCCTCCGACGGGCGTGCTGCAGATCAAAGTGTCGGTCGGCGGAAATGGCGTCGTCCAGTATCGCGTGCTGACTCGGGTGTTCGATCCGACGACTGGGGCTTTGATCCAGATACTCACCGGCCCTCCACAGACTTACCGCTTCACGTCGCCCGTGTTTGCGGAGCTTGACGCCTACAGAGCAAATCAGACGAATCCTGTCCTCGTCTTTCCGCAGCAACTGACGTCAGCCCAACAGAATGGGCAGACCATCGCGAGACTGATTTCGCAGGGAGTTGGGCGACAACTTGGCCTGCAGAACCGGACGGCGGTCGGCACAGTAAACAATGGTCCGATCATGGCCGATCTGACAGCGAATCCGATTCGAGATACCTGGACGAATACATTCCCTCAGAATGATCTGAACGGATTGACCGCCCCGAGCGGGATTCAATCGCGTCTGGATGACTTTGGCGATTCGATAGCCACCGCCGCGAATGCTCAGGTGGATCTGGTTTCATCATCCGTTGCCAACCCCCAGCAGATCGCAGCGGGAATCATTAATCACACTCCCTTGGTTGCCGGGGCTGATCGCGATGTGTTTCGAACGGTTCTGGATTTGACGAGAACGACCGGTACCGCTGAACTTTCTATTAATGTGGATGGGCTTGACCTTTCTTCCCGTCGGTTCCTGGACGGCACAGTAAACGCCAACCTGAATCGCGGGTCGAACCTCGATGTTGTGGTCAATCTCTATTCAGCGAATGGAACATTGCTGGCGTCGGACAGCCCTTCTCCAGAGATCGACGGGGAAATTCTGTTTGAGATCCCGGCCGCTTCAATTCCCGGCAATCGCCTGCTCGTCTACTACATTGAAGTGACCACAACATCTGAAGTCGGGTCACTTGGTGAATATACGGTAAATTGTTCACTTCAGGAGGTCCTCGGAGCTCCAGTGGTGCTGGCACCAGCAGCCACTGTCCAGACAACATTGCCGACCTTCGGTTGGACATCTTCACTACGGGCGACGGGATACATCCTCGAAGTGTCGAATGCCACATCCGGAGCTGTCATCTTCACCAAGAGGACCTCCGCGACCACATACACGGTCAATCCAGAAGACAACAACATTCTGCCGAGCGCGATCAATTCATTGCCGGAGGGATCCTACAATGTTCGAGTAAAAGCGATTCGCGGTACCGGTGGGGCAAATAATGAATCAACATGGAGCAATTCCCTCCGATTCACGATCGCGATCCCATTGCCATCCAAGCCCTCGATTATTCGGCCCAAGACAGCAACCGGAGAATCCTTCCCGACGTTCGAATGGACCAAAGGTGCAAACGATAAATCCTTCACTTTGCAGGTCTTCAAAAAAGGCACAACGACTCGCGTCATTTACAAAACAAATCAGGCGACGAATACCTACGTCCATTTCGCTCCTCTCGCCAATGGCGACTACACATTCAATGTGCGGGCGTTCAACTCTGTCAATAAGCCCGGAGCAATCAGCGAGTCTGTGGACTTCAAGGTAACTTCGCCGACTCTTGTTGCACCAAGGCTTACCGCTCCGATCGGCACGTCCACCAGCATTCAACCTCGCTTTGCCTGGACAGCAGTGACTGGTGCTACTTATTACAAGTTGGTCGTGCACAACCTCTCCAAAGGAACGGTTCAGTTTACTCAGGAGAACTTGCCTCGTACCCGAACATTCTTTGATCCTCCAGTGATGCCACAGGGCAATTATCGCGTCTCCGTTCAGGCGGTCAGCAATAACATTGGTGCTGATGGAAAGTACATTGCCGGTCCGTCGACCGGATGGCAATCCTTCACTCTGGACATTCTTCCTCCCGCAGCTCCCTCTGTGACTGGGCCACGCGGACTCAACGACAGTCCGACAATTCAGACCACGAACCCAAGATTTTCATGGACCGTTCCTGCTCGAGGTGTCAAGTACGACCTGCTCGTCAACAATCTCACAACACAAGTAGCCGGAGTTATAAGTGAGAACGGCCTGACGACGAATGCGTTCATTTCACGTACGAATATGGCTCAGGGAAAGTACCGTGTTTGGGTTCGAGCCTATAACCTGGCGAACGAAGTTGGCGACTGGAGCTTGCCGTTCGATTTCAACATTGACGAGCCGACTCCTACCGTCCCCGTAATTACAGGCCCGGTTTTGAATTCACTGGGCTACGTCGAGGATGCAAATCCAACCTTCAGATGGACGACGACAACACCGGCCGCTGCGGCTTATGACTTTACTCTGTTCAACGTCTCACTCGGCACGACGGCCTTTACGGTTAACGATTTGACGACACCTTCGTATACCGTTCCTGCGGCCAACCGTTTAGGTGAGTATGTCTACCGTGCACAAGTTCGCGCAAAGAATGTGTCTGGTGATGCCACCGCATGGAGTGCGCCTTATACGATTCGTGTAAATATACCAGACCCGACCACTCCGACCCTTATCGGACCTGGCGACACAATCACAGACACCACTCCGACCTTCTCTTGGCGTCACAGCAGTACGTCTTTCAGCTACGAGATTCTCATTCGCGATTTGCTTCGCAATGAGGACATCTCTGTGCAGGTCAAAACCTTCTCGCTTGATCCAGGCGGCGCGACCGCGTCTTACAACCTTCCTAATGCAAACGCCCTGAAGCCCGGCACCTACCGATTCTGGGTGCGAGCCATCAATTCTCTCGGACAGGCCAGCGGTTGGAGCACATCCAAGACATTTGTCATCACTGTAAAGCTGGACGACAGTCTGCAGAATTCCCCTGCAGAGAATCCTGACCAACTGGTTGCTTCTCGGATTACTCCGGCTCTTGCAAATCGCAATTCCCTGACCACTAATGCACCTTCTGCGGATGCTCGAACAGAGGATGCTCAACCACAGGAAGTTGTGGCAACAGATTTCGTTGCAGTCGTAGCCCCGTCTGCCAGAGACCGTCAGACAGCGATTCCAGAAGTCCCTGGCGAAGAATCGTTGATCGATGCGTTCATGCATCGCATCGCGGATCCATCGTCAGATGCAGACTTCACATTTCTGAAGTCCTGAGCAGGGCTCTCCAGTCCCCTAAAGTTAACGCAACGGCCCTCGGAGAATTATTCCGAGGGCCGTTTTTTGTTCGTGCTGAGAGCGGGTTGAAAAAGATGCCTCGAACTTTGCAGGAGGCACGACATCACGACGAACATGAACCGCTGGTGAATTCCAGACACATTGCGTCAACGGCCTGATAACACTCACACGCCTACGATGCCTCGGAGTTGCGAAAGTTCCGTCAACAAACGGTCAGGTCGCGTCGCCGGATCCTTCAGCACATCGCTGGATACTTCCAGCCCGGATTTCTCAGCAACCAGCAGCGCCGTCTTCATTCCTGCGGCTTTCGCCGGGACAAGATCTGTCGACAGCCGGCAACTGATGTGAAGCGTTTCCGCCGCCGGGATCCCGATCGAACGCAACTGCTGAACAGCCTCAGCAAACAACATCTTCGAAGGCTTCTTCACACCAACATCGGCGGAGACAAGAATCGTCCGTGGTCGAAACAATTCATAAAGCGGCGGCAAATCGCCCTGCGTTGCAACAGCCTTCAGCGTCTGGATCAACGTGAAAGACTGTCCGTCCGAAAGCAGCCCCTGAGTAATCCCGGCCGCAGACAGATCGCTCATGGCTTCAGCAGCTCCCGCCCGTGCTTCCGTAGCCTGCAGACAACTGTGAAAGAAGAACGCGACCTTTTCACTGAATTCATCCAGATCGCCGTACTGACCTTCATCGTAGGTGTACTCCTTTTCGAAGAGCTTACCAATCAGGGCTCGCCACGTATCAACCAGGTTAACCTCAGTGACGTTACCTTTGGCAGAAGCTTGCATCGCCTGTCGTTCAATCGTGCTTCGGTAGATCCCGATCATGGACTGCCACGGAGGCCCGGGCTTGCGATACATGTGGTTCCACATGTTGAACTCATGAATCGTCTTGTCCAGCGCGATCTGTAGACGAGCCTCCTCGTCGGGAAACAAAGTAAACTTGCCGTCGGACACACGCAGCAGTGTTCCATAAACATCCCACAGCACCGCGCGGATGCCGGGAAGAGGCTTAATCGAAGGGCTGGCGTTCACTGCTTTTGCGGCAGGAACCTTTGGCCAGATCAATTTGCGGCCGTCAAGAAAATCAGCGTACTCGGCAAGCGAAAGAGACATGAAGACTGACTTCAAAAACTGTCAAGAAAAAGGCGGAGAAGTTATCAAGAACGCCGGGCGGAACCGGAACTGGCTCCCGCAGACATACCGAAATCATGGAGAAAAGGGACCGCACAAAAGTGCCTGTCCTGGTTTTGTTAATGCCACTAAGTGTCCAACAGCAACGGTTATGGAAGAAAGCCAATTTCGGCCTTGGAAGCGAATTCATTCAAATCCACCTGCCGCCAACTCACATTGCGCCGGGTATCGCGTATCCGTGCCGATCCGCAAACTCTTTCAGGTAAGGATTTAGACGTTCAACGTATTCCGGATCGAAACGGTATTCATTGTTCTTGTACCCAATCAGGGTGTCAGTATACGCCTTCAGTCGCGGCTGCATGTTGGGCCATGTTGTCAGCCCGAACTGCTGATAAATCTGTTCGACGATCTCCATGGGACGAGCCGTAATGTCCTCATGCCGAAGCTCGATCAGATTCTGAGCAGGAATCAGCCCCTTGTCTCGCTCCCAGTTTTCAAAAATCAACTGGTGTCGACGCGCGCCAAACTCTTCAATCTCAAGGGGATCGTGGCTTTGAAACGCCAAATTCACCATGAATCGCTCCATCAATTTCATGGTCGAAGCATGAACCAGATAAGGATTGCGATACACATGGATGAATTTTGCATCCGGATACAATTTTAGAACCTCCGAAACTCGCCCCAGATTCGGAGGATTCTTCAGCAACAGCCGACGCCCATGCGATGCGTATGACACCTTTCGCAACAGGTACTCAAACATTCGCGACCAGTGAGCCACGTCTCGTGAGTTCGCTCCTTCAAACAGGACCGTCTGACGAAACGTCTGCTCTGCGATTCGTGGAAAGAAATAGTTCAGGTAATGACTCATGTGAGTCAACCCGGCCAGCGCAAAGTCTTCAGACATCGGCTCATCGATACCAAGCGGCACAGCATCCATCGGACGACTTTTCGGAAGTCGCCGAGTCAGGATCCAGCGGGCCAGCCATTCCCAGGTCAGGAACCCACTGGGGATCGCACAGTGCAGCATGGTGACACTGGCAAACTGCGGATCCTGAAGCATCAGGTTGTGCATATTTGTCGTGCCACTCCGCCAGTGCCCGATGATGAAAACGGGCGGCTCGGTGAGCTTGTGCCGACGAACCGGAAGTCCAAATCGCAGGCGTTCGAATACACGAATGGGAATTGTCGCGATGATGAACAAAGTAATCCGGAAGGCTCGTAAGCGATGCCCCGGCTCAATCTGATCTCCATATCGCCACAACAACGTCAGCCAATTCCGCAGCGTGGAAAAATGCAGAATGTGAGGAAGTCGCATTCGCGATTCATCAGCAGCCATGAGTTCAGCAAATCCTGTTGAGTGTGTTCTGAGTTAAGGAAGATCAATACTCAGTTCGTTGCTGCCTTCAGTAATTTCAAAGACGACTTCGGCCGGGGACAACTTAGCATCGTCAACGGTTGGCCCCGGAGCGACAGCTCCCATGTCGGTCACAGCAACATGATACTTTCCGGGAACCGGCCCGGCATTGGCAGCGATTGAGAATTGACCATTGCGAACCATCGCCCAGCCCACAGGTGCGTTCACATCGTCGGGCTTAAACGCCACAGTGCCAAACTTCAGCGGTTCGCCTTTCTGCTTAATCATTCCCGCGACCGGCTGACGCTTACCAGTCGTCAGCAGCCCGCTCTGCGTGAGCCATGTTCCGGCCGCATGAATCCACTGGCCCAGTGCCGGATGCTCATTCGCTAATCCAACGCCATGGGGTCCCTGCTGATAAATGTGCAGCTCAGCGGGAACTCCGGCTTTGTGACAGGCTGCATAAAATGCCAGACTGTTCTCTGGAGGAACCCCGGTGTCTTCAGATGTGTGAAACAGAAACACAGGAGGTGTGTCTTTGGTGACTTGAGTATCATTCGAAAGACTCTGCAATTGCTCGTCGGTGGCCTTATCTCCCAACAGGTTCTTTGCCGATCCCTTATGAGCATAATCCGCGACAAAGCTGATCACTGGATAACCCAGGATTCCGAAGTCCGGCCGACAACTTTGCTTATCAATCGCATTCTCGGCCGTCGCATCCCCGGCATCAAAATGAGTGAGCGCGGTTGACGTCAAATGACCGCCCGCAGAGAAGCCCATGATGCCCACACGATGCGGATCAATCCCAAACTCACCCGCGCTGGCTCGCACCAATCGCAGTGCTCGCTGAGCATCCTGGAGCGGGATCGGATGCCGATAGGGGCTCAGTCGATAACGAAGCACAAATGCCGTTACGCCGATTCGATTAAAGTACTTCGCGGGCTGAACTCCTTCATGATCTGTGGCATGAATGGCATAGCCACCGCCCGGGCAGATAATGACAGCGGCACCGTTTGGATTCTTTGTGGCCGGATAGACCCAGACACCGGGCTTGTCAGCATCCTTGTCACCCAGAGCTTCCGGAGCCCCATTAGACCAGAGCAGCCGAAATTCAGGCTCATCGGCCCCCGTTGCGAAGGCATTCGTGAACACCATCATTGACATCACAATCGTTGTTACAAACGCTGTTTTCATCTTGAAGTTCGACTCCGGAAACATGGCCATTCGCAGACTTCGGTCAGGGATTTCATCCACTCGGCGGGAGGGATCTTAGCTACGAACACAACAATCAGAAACGAATCAGGCCCCTCACAAGTCTCTCGGCCCCAAGAATTCTTCAATCCCAACGGCGACTGCCCGCTCCTATTGGCTCGCTTATCATCGCATCCGCAAACACCGTGCGTCTCAATCACGACACTTTCCCCAATTCGCCAACTCGCGTTCGCTCGACGTCATCGATGACTGGCATTCTCGATTACAATGCGACGCCCTTTGAATCATCGTTCTTTGTGCAATCCCGAACGGTGCCACCCGAGTTGCTCTTTTGCCGCTGCATGCTGGACTGTCTTACCGATGGACGTCAACGATTACCTGATTGACCATACCAAACTCGAATGGCACAAAATGCTGTCCGCCTGGTCGTGGCTGTTGGACGATGAAGCCGAAATCGAGCCATGGCTCATGAATCGTTTCGGTGACCTGTTTTTTCTGGACGAAGACGGCGCAGTCCTGTGGCTGAACGTTACTGACGGTGAATTGTCCGAAGTCGCAGAAAACGCAGATGAGTTCTTCGCACTGCTGGAAAGTTCGGTTGATGGCTCTGATGAGGATGACTCAGAGGACGCCGCTGATTTCGAAGACGAAGAAGAGTCCGAAGACAATGCGGAAGACTGGTTCCTGATGGGGATCGTCGACGAAGCTGTTGAGTCCGGGCTGAAACTCGGCCCAGGCGAATGCTTCGGCTTTAAGACTCTGCCAATTCTCGGCGGCGACTACGTCCCGGAGAACTTGTACGTTTCGACGGTAGAAAAGTACTGGTCTTTCTGCGGCTACGTCCATGCTCAGATCGACGGCCATCCGGACGGCGCCGAAATTGAGATCGATGTCCCGGAGCGATAGAGTCCGGAAATTCCTCGCGATGCCCGATGTGATTCGATCGCTCTGGATACGAGTCAGGAAGCCAAAGGATTTTCAATGAGTCTTCAGCCGGGCCGCTATCGCCATTACAAGGGCAAGGATTACATCGTGCTCGGTGTGGCGAGACACAGTGAGACCGAAGAAGAACTGGCTGTCTATCGCACAGATTACGGCGACCGCAGCTTGTGGGTGCGACCTCTCGCGATGTTTCAGGAGATGGTCGAGATCGAAGGCCAACCACGTCCTCGCTTTCAATACGTAAGCCCGGAATAGCCCACCTCTCGACCACCTGCAAGACTCACTTCACGTCTTTCCGCCTTCGCGTGACATCTTCAAAATCCAGCGTGCCGAGCTTCCGAAAGGCAGACTCACGCAAAGGCGCAGAGCCGCGAAGAAGACATCCACCTGCATGACTTACTTTGCGCCTTCGCGTCTTTGCGCGGCATCTTCAAAATCCAGCGTGCCGAGCCTCCGAAAGGCAGACTCACGCAAAGGCGCAGAGCCGCGAAGAAGACAACCACCTGCATGACTTACTTTGCGCCTTCGCGTCTTTGCGTGACACCTTCAAAACTCAGTGTATCGAGCTTCCGAAAGACGGACTCACGCAAAGGCGCAGAGTCGCGAAGAAGCCGACCACCTGCAAGACTCACTTCGCGTCTTTGCGCCTTCGCGTGACACCTTCAAAACTCAGTGTATCGAGCTTCAGGAAGGCAGACTCACGCAAAGGCGCAGAGCCGCGAAGAAGACATCCACCTGCATGACTTACTTTGCGCCTTAGCGTCTTTGCGTGACATCTTCAAAATCCAGCGTGCCGAGCTTCCAGAAGGCAGACTCACGCAAAGGCGCAGAGCCGCGAAGAAGACATCCACCTGCATGACTTATTTTGCGCCTTAGCGTCTTTGCGTGACATCTTCAAAATCCAGCGTGCCGAGCTTCCAGAAGGCAGACTCACGCAAAGGCGCAGAGTCGCGAAGAAGCCGACCACCTGCAAGACTCACTTCGCGCCTTAGCGTCTTCGCGTGACACCTTCAAGATCCGCCGTGCCGAGTTTACGAAAGGCAGACTCACGCAAAGGCGCAGAGCCGCAAAGAAGACATCCACCTGCATGACTTACTTTGCGTCTTAGCGTCTTTGCGTGACATCTTCAAAATCCGCCGTGCCGAGCTTCCGAAAGGCAGACTCACGCAAAGGCGCAGAGCCGCGAAGAAGACAACCACCTGCATGACTTACTTTGCGCCTTCGCGTCTTCGCGTGACACCGTCAAAATCCAGCGTGCCGAGCTTCCGAAAGGCAGACTCACGCAAAGGCGCAGAGTCGCGAAGAAGACATCCACCTGCATGACTCACTTCGCGCCTTAGCGTCTTCGCGTGACACCTAAATCCAGCATGACGTACGCCGGCGCGGCACTCGCTGGCGGCATCTCGGTCCCCGCTGTTTACAACGGAAGCGAAAAAGCGGCGGAAACGGGGAACGGTCCAAATCCGGCTCTTCGTTGGCAGAGCAAAGGTTCAACTGCCGTGAAGCGGCAAGGCTCCTACGTGACTCGACGAAACAAAAAAAGCCGTTCGACTTTTAGGTCGAACGGCTTAATCTGAAGAAGTCGGGGCGACACGATTTGAACGTGCGACTTCCGCGTCCCAAACGCGGCGCTCTAGCCAAGCTGAGCTACGCCCCGATGTGTTCTGTTTGACTCCGACTGTTACATCAGAGATTTTCAGGACACTTGCTGCAATCAACTGGTTCGGTGAAGAACCCGTTGCCCGCGGCGGGGCGGAGTGTAGCGAGCATGCCGTTGCGTTTCCAGAGTGCTGTGCCTGCTTCAGGTGATAAGTTTCTAGGATCGGGAAGACTTCTGCTCCGCGACGGCAAAAGTTGCTGATTTGCCTGAAAAACACGTCGTTTTTGCAGGAAGATCAAAGACAGGCCCATACCCTAAGCCGTGTCTCAGCCTCGAAAGAATGATCATCGCTGGTCGCAGCTCATAAAGATTCTGACAATTTTTCGGCAGGCTCGGAACTCAGGAGGGAAAGTGAAACCAATGAATCCGCTGCCGGAAGTCACTCGTCTCTAGAACCGAGCCTGCCGCTGGGACAGATATTCAACCAGAGCTTTGTCGAACGGCATGCTGGTATCGAGCGGCACGTAATCAGCCCCGACGGCCTGGCAGGTCGTGCGGAAGCGCTCTCGCAGATCACTCACCGCCTGCAAATACTCGGCGCGAATTCCCGCCGCATCGACGATCTCGTGGTCGTTGGTCTCGGGCTCCAGCAGATCGACGCTTCCAGTAAAAGGAAACGTAACTTCGGCTTCATCAAGAATGTGAAACACGATCACGTCGTGACCACGGAAACGCAACATGCGGATGGCATCAATGATCTCATCCTGATCGGCCAGCAGATCGGACATCAGCATCATTAAACTGCGGTGGCGAATCATGGAGGCGATTCGTCGCAGGTTTCCGGCAATATTGGTCGTGCCCGTCGGCTTGCAGCGTTGAAGAACCGACAGAATGTCGCCCAAATGTGAGCGACGACTTCGTGCGGGGAGGCTGGCCTTCAGTTCATCATCAAAGGTCATCAGGCCGACCGGATCCTGCTGATGAATCATAAGATAGCTGATGGAAGCCGCAAGGCAGATGGCATAGTCAAACTTGGTCAGATCCTGGCGATAGGTGTAGCCCATGCTTCGCGAAAGATCCATCAGCAGATAGCCCGTGATATTCGTCTCGGCCTGATATCGCTTGATGTAAATACGATCGGTGCGAGCAAACACCTGCCAGTCGATATCTTTGGGATCATCGCCGGGTTCATAACGGCGATGTTCGCTGAATTCGACGCTGAAACCCTGAAACGGGCTGGCGTGCAAGCCTGAGAGCAGCCCTTCAACAATAAACTTCGCGCGAAGATCAAGGCGAGCAATGCTCTGGATCACCGCAGGCTTCAAGTATTGTTCGGCTGATGACATGAAAGGGGCTCAATCCCATAAGGCAAAGTCTCAAATGCACTTCGCGATGTCTCCGAGGCTTAAAAATCGCAACCCGCAAAGCCAGTGAGGGATCTGGCAATAGAACGTTCATCCCTCGCTGACGCTTTTTGAAGCTGCGCATTTTCGTTAGGGCTGGAAGCCCGGCACATCCTCTGCCGGTGGCGTGAGCCACCGGACTGCAAAAAACACTGCGATTGAGGCCTGAAGGGCCGACACATCCGCCCTTGTGTCGCCCCTCCGGGCCTCAGCTTCTTAATGTTCGAATACCGGTGGCTCACGCCACTGGCATTGGATTTGTCGAACCTTCGGGCTGTGATAAAGGCGACTTATCTCAGGACTGTC
>CANHVD010000012.1 GCA_947463775.1 Planctomycetaceae bacterium
CGACTCCAGTGTGCTGGGTTATAGGACATCATGGACGGGTTGTTGCCGTTCATTTCAATCCCATACGAACTAACATGTGGAAGGCCGAAGGTATGGCCGAGTTCATGTTCAAGTGTTGATTGAGCGTTGGGCTTCTTCACAAAGGCGTCGGTCGACATCATCGTGGCTCCGCCACCCGTGTTGTAGCCGCCATTGAACACACAGCCTACACCGAGCGGCCAATCGTCTTTGGGGTTCACCACCACGATCAGGAATATGTGCGGGCAGTTGAAGCGGCTATAGCCAAACTCCTTTAGCAGTTCTGCGGCGAAATCCATCACCGCGTCGCCATCACGTTTGCGGTATTCCTCCAGAGTCTTTGCCCCGCGAACTCGCCGAACCTTGTTTTCGATCTCAAAGGTCGTTCCCAGAAGTTCTCCGTACCGACGCTGTGTCCATTTCAAATGTCGGAGCACAACTGCGTCGAGTTCTCTGTCCGGCGTCTTTTCGCCCTTCGGCGTAAACACGACGGGCATTACGGAAATATGCTCGGGAGGAAAGTAGTGCTTGCGGCTGGCGGCCGCCTTTTGGGCCGAGGCCGTTTCGCTGAAACAGAATATCAGGAGCAGTGTAACAGCTGCATGCAGAATGGGACGATGCATGTTAAGGACTCGTCAGCAGAGGTATGCGACCGGTCTATGATGAGATTTTCAGAAGTTTACATAGCCCGAGGTGGATGTGAGTGCAGACCTGCTGCGCCTTAAGTGAAAGTGATTTTCAGGAAAAACGTTGTTCACCAGGAAAGTGTCCATAGTTCAGCCCTCGGGGCCCGCCTACTTCAAGTCGCCTGCTTTTCTCGGACTTGTACAGTGGCTATCTGAGAACTTTCAATGGATTGTGAGTGTGGAATGTTGTTCTGGTTAAAATGCGATGGTTGGGCGATTGTGGATAGTGTTGCGTTGGTTTGTCTGCGCGGTACGCTTTACCGAGCCGGTAGAATCTTCACGAAAAGATGCGGATTGACATAAAGCATGTGGGGATCTAATGTTTATGCGGGTTCTTCGCCGATTCTGCGGCAGGCATGGCCGCTCCAAATTGCAATCGCTCCAGGGGTTTTCCCGCCAGTTTCCTGATCTGGAAAGTGGTGATGAAGTCTTCGGGAGGCTTTAGGAATCATTGCTGAAACGCAGTTCGACCTCTTGTCGAATGCGATTGTCATGACATGATGGCACCGGAAATGGGGATTTCCGTGGATGAAGCGAAGGATGGGGGATGGATATCCCAGGCACTTCGGTCTGGAAGCTTTCTTGAGCAGGTGCAGAAAAATGTTGGGGAACATTTGTCGGTCAACTGTTGTTGTCATGGGTTTGATCCTTGTGAGTCCCTCTCTGTTCGCACAGGGTAGCTGGGCCGATGCGCTCGTTGACAAGAAGAAGCTTGAGTTTGGTGTGATTGCGACTGGCGCTGAGGCGGTGCAGGTCGTCAGCATCGAAAATTCAACGTCGGCCACTCTGCACATTTCCAGTTGGACCACAGCTTGTCGATGTGCTGAGGCAAGCGCTCCGGGCAAAACACTGCTGCAGCCAGGTGAGAAGACCTTTATTGAAGTGCGAATGAATACTCGTTCCTTCAAAGGTCAGCGCGATACTTCGCTGTCGATCTACTTTGACTCACCGCAGTTTGCAGAAGTGCGAGTCCCGATTTCTGCCTACATCCGAACCGATATTGTGTTCGAACCGAGCAGCGTGGATTTTGGTTCGCTTGATTTTCTGAGCGGCGGCAAGAAGACAGTTCGTATAGCCTATGCAGGGCGACCTGATTGGAACATCAGGGATGTCAAGTTCCCAGGAAAAGACCTGACAGGTAAACTGACTGAGGTCTCTCGTGTTGGTGGAAATGTTGTTTACGATCTTGAGGTGACTCTGGATCCCAAAACAAAACCTGGTCGCTTTCGCGATATCATTACTCTCGTGACTGATGACGCTGCTCATCCCAATGTGCCATTGATTACTCTGGCCACTGTGGTTCCTGATATTCGCATCACAACACCTGATATTGCCGTGAGGAACAGCAAGGGTCAATTGGTGCCATTGAAGCCGGGTGAAACCACAATCGTGAAAGTCATTCTGCAGGGCAATAAGCCTTTCCTGATTCAGGATGTCGACTGTCAGCAGATGCAGGATTGTTTTGAAGTCAAGATGAGCGAAAAAGAAAACAAGCTGCAGATCGTAGAAATGAAGTTCACTGCCCCTGAAAAGGTTGGCAAGTTCAGTGAAGAGATGATCGTGAAGATTCAGGGGCGTGAAGATGTCCTGAAGTTCAACGTCAGCGGATCGATTGCCAACTAGTCTTGCGCAAAACCAGTGCTATGTCAGACCTGGAAACGTAGGTTGAACATTCTGGGGTTGGACATTTTTGTCCGACAAACCTGCGACGGGCAAGAATGCCCATCCCGCACCAAAATCGAGATTTGACGAAGCACCAGGCTCATCCGACATGGGTCAATAGTCGGTCGGGAAGGCAGCTATGTTCGGTTTGCAGTTCGGCGTGACTCCCGAAGGATTCCGCGTAGTGCTTGGGGTGTTGAGTATTGCTCTGCTTTCGTTTGCAGAACTCTCAGCAGAAGAAACGAAGTCCGTCGTTTCTTCTCCACCGCCGGAACTCAAGATTCCCGAATACTACTCAAAGTTCGTCAGTGCGAGTGGTTATCCGATTGTCGCTTCAAAGTCGGTCGATGATCGTGCGCTGCTCGAAGCGGCTTATCTGATTGATCTGATGTTGGCGAAACGCCCTGATGTCAGAGAAGCCATGATCAAGAGTGGCTCTCGAATGAGCATCATTGCGTGGAACGAATACACCACGGACTTGCCTGAATGGAAATGGCTGGGTGATCCAGCGGGTGATGGCCGCGAAGCCGATGGGATTTCAGCAGTCGACTTCTGGGATGCGCGAGCCAGAGGAATGGGGGGCTCAGAAACGGATCCGTATTGTTCCTGTGGGGAGGAGAACCTTCTCGGCTACAAGGGTGATCCCTATCAGGCTGAATGCATTCTGATTCATGAGTTTGCCCACAACATTCATCTTCGTGGAATGCTGAATGTTGATCCAACCTTCGATGTTCGGCTGAAGGCCGCCTACCAGAAAGCGATATCGGCCGGACTTTGGAAAGGCAAGTATGCCTCGGTGAATCATCACGAGTACTTTGCCGAAGGTGTGCAGTCGTGGTTTGATAACAATCGAGAAGACGATCACGACCACAACCATGTGAATACTCGAGACGAGCTGCTTGACTACGATCCTGAGCTGGCCGCATTGTGCCGCGAGGTTTTCGGAGACACCGAGCTGCGATATACAAAGCCAGTGACTCGGCTGAACGGACACTTGAGAGGATATGATCCATCAAAGGCACCAGAGTTTGTCTGGCCTGAAAGACTCAGGAAGGCCCAGGCTGAGATTCGTCGTCAGGCTGAGAATCGCCAATGACTGTCGCCGGATGAGTTTGGGGATGCAGATGCAGAGTGTGACTGGTCTCTGCCTTCCGAAACGGCGCGTCGTAAGCAGCGAATGATATGTTTCGCTACGAAGGGGAATCAGTTGGTCTCAGAGACGACGTGGCTGGCGGGAACGACATGATTGTCCGCACCGCCGACCAGAATGTTGCCCGTAAAGTCTCTTTCCGGAATGATGCACAGGATATACGTATTGCGTCCGTCAGCGATGTGAATGGGAACCGACGAGAGATGACCGGTTGTCCCGTAGCCTGTGATCTGAAGTTTGGTTGTCCATTGCCCTGCTGGTAATTCTGTGCGGGCAATATCGATTCGTCCGGGCAGCATTCTCCATGACCGAGTGTCGGCCTTCTCCATGGCTTCCCACGCAATGCCGGCCACATTTATTCCCAGGTCGACCAAAGAGTTGCGATGAATATTCTGCGTCTCTTTGAGAACGTAAACGGCGCCCTTCTTCATGACTCGGCGAGTAATGGCTGCTGCGATCTCCTGATCCCGGTGTTCGTTATATGAGGCCTGAGCGACTTCGTGCATGTCAACGACTGTTGAAAAGGTCAGTTGTGAAGCCGCAACCTGTTGAGGTGCCGAACTCGATGGCCCAACAACGCACCGCAATCTGCCCGTGGGAAGAAGATATCCGGCAGGTTCAGGCTTCGCGATCTTTACAGAGGCAATTGTCGGAGGCAGCGTATGTTTCCCCGTAGCACTAATGATTCGGTCGGCAATCAAAAGCGCTGCTGAGGTTGGTTCAGCTGATTCCGAAATCCAACGCGGTGATTTTCCGACGAAGGCAATAACGTGTAAGGTGCCATTTCCTGGTTCGCAACGCGTCCCGAACTCGCCGCCCGACGATGTTTTGTCATGACGCAGGAACGTGGGATTCCAATATCCGATATCGGTAATCGCGGATTCTGTCTCCTGGTATCGTGTGGGGGATTCAGACTGCACTGCAGCAGCAAGATAAGAACTCAGTGCCAACGGCTGATCGAGCGACGATGTTGGGACCGCTAACGAACCTTGCGATACATTAGCGACAAAACCTGCTGGCGATATATTTGAAGCCGGAAGAGTCGTATCGTGACTTTCAGCAAGGCGGCTTGAGCTGGTGTCTTTGTTCAGTTTTGCCGCGATCGCTTCTCGTCGATTTGCCGCAGCCTCCGTGACCTGCAGCGAATAGGCAAACGAGTCTTGTCCGTCACCAAATACACTCGTCAACAACGCCATGTTAAGGACCATGCGGCGTTCAAAGTCACGGCCGGAATATGCAACGGCCCGGCTGTCCATCAACATGGACGAGGCTTGTTCCGTCACGTCCTTTTGTTCAAGGAACTCCAGTTCATGGCGGAGATTGCGAAATCGGCCTTCGGCTTGTCGAACGTCACCACTCGCCAGTTCAAGTATTGCCTGATCCAGCTCAAGTAGCTTCTTTTCCGCTCGGAGTGACTTTTGTGAATCCGTGAGAGCAGATTTTGAAAGCTCGAGGTCACCTGCTCCAAAGTTGGAGATTGCCGATTCGTGAGACTTCTGCCACGTTTGACATCCGGAGTTCAGGCAAGAAACGATCCCCAACGCCGCAAGAGACCACGGTCTGAGGCGGCGAAACAACTGCGGAACGGTGCAGTTCGAATCGTCCATAGCTGAAAACTTTGATGGAATCCTGCAGAGAGTCGACCGCGTTTCTTCCTGATGAAAACAGACCGCGACGATACTGCTGGCTGCGAATCGACTAGTCGTCTTCGCCGTAATGCTTGCGCTTGCCGAAGAATCCCTTGTGGTAACCCTTGCGAAGCATGGCGCTGTCTTTTTGTGATTCGCCGGTGTGAATATCCAACAACTCCAGCGTCAGCAAATAGTCACGTTGGTAGTCACCGTTGCTGTTGGTTGTGCCCGAAGTGATACTGGCGAACAAGAGATAATCAAATGGTTGGTCAACGCGTTCCAGAGCCATCTGGAGTTCGCGTTGGCGGGCCGGAAGCAGAAGCGACTCGGGCCGACATCGGCATTCACCCATCGCCGCTTCGACGTAACGTCGGCTGATCATCTTGAACTGAGGATCCTGAGAGATGAGTGAATCAATGTGTTCGTAGATCTGCTCTTTGAAGTCGCCGATTTCTTCTGCGCTGCGATTTTCGACGCCGACGAAGCAGACCGTTCGGATGGGAATCCCTTCACCCTCGATGGTGGAGTGGGATGCCTGGTGGACCGTGGAGCAGGACTTTGCCAGCAATCGACCGACGGATTCATCGATCAGCGGTTTCCATGTCTCCGCACCGGCCACATGGCTGCCAACCATGTCCTTGTCATCTTTTTTTAGTACGTGCGCGTACTGCTTATTGCGACATCCGCTGATGAAGCCTACAGCCGAACTGTTCAACAGCGCGGCGAGAAACATTCTTCGACGTTGCATGGCCCGCAAGACTCCATTCTATGGGCACAGCAGCTCACGCCGATCCTGCCTCAGGATGCAGGAATCGATGTTCTGGCGAGACTGCTACGAATGAAGAATACGGAAAAGCCCCGGTCGGGGGATAGGCCTTTCGTTCAGATGAGCCATACGCAGGGATGAGACGAATGCGTGGAGTGGCCAGATACGGCAATCCAGGGCAACTGTGAATGATCAATCGGAAAATCGTGCCGATGAATGTTAGTGCCAAAAAACCTGACAGGGTGTGTTCGGGTGATCACTTTTATTTCGGTCCGTTTTGGCCGAATAAAACTATCTTCGCGATCCTTAGGTCACTCAAAGTCCGGGCATTTCTACCTTCGAAGATGTGGGAATGTTCAGCGTCAGGTCCGCGAACGGAAGGCTGATCTTCAATTGAAATTCGCCGTCTCCGCCGAGCTTCTGGGCCATGTCAGCAAGAGCGTCGCTGCCCACGGCTCGGTAGGCATCCACCAATTCTCGCCATGCGAACCGGCGAATCGGAGATGGCATGATCCGAGCTGCTTTTTCGAGATGGGTGATTGCATCACGATGGTTCTGAGTCTGTTTCAGGGCGATTCCATGTAGAAGTTGCACAGGGCCTTCCAGAGGGCCGGCATCTTCAATTCGGTCCAGTTCTTCAATTGCTCGCTCGGGCATGCCAAGATCGAGATAGCCGTCAGCGGAAAGAATTCTTCGGACAGTTTTTGGGGTCATTTGAATTCGCATCGCACTCACTCCGTTATGCTTTGATACAGTCTATGGCCTGTTTGTTGTCGAACTGATTCAACTTCAATCGCAACTGCCGCGCCGAAACGGGCCGGACTTTCTTGATTTACTGTAAGTCATTTGATGGTATGACTTTAAAGTTTTTTTGTTTGGTCCAGGTGTCTGTCGGCACGCTGCCAAATCTACAACAATGGACGGTCTAGCCTGCAAAATCCTCACGCCTAATCGGAAAACAGTCACTTGGAATTGTAGATTCTGCACGGAGACGGCCAGGGAATCTTGTTGTCGGCCTGGAACTGTTGAGGGATTGTCAAATCTTCAAATCTCGAGTGGGGGCTGGCCGCGATTCAGGATATTGGCGGCACTTGCAAAGAGTCCCGGCCAGATTTAGCGTCAAGCCGAATTGATTATTTAGGGAGGTCGTTGTTTCGCGGATTTCTCCTGTAGCAACTCGTTGAATCAACGTACAACACGCAACCGTTTTCCGTTCAGCCCCGAGTTAAGAAGGCTCACCGATGCTGGAGTTTATGGTTGCCGGATTTCTGGCATCCGCGATTCTCACTGTAATTCTGACCCCTGTGGTACGAGCCTTAGCGCCAGCGTTGGGGCTAATAGACCTTCCCGGAGAGCGAAAGGTCCATGTTCAGCCCACACCTCGCGGCGGTGGCATCGCGATATTTCTTGGAGTTTTGATACCCGCGGTCGTGATCATGGCAGTTTGTATCCTTCAGTCCGCAGGGCGATTTGCTGTGATTGATGAGATCCTTCAGGAGCTTGGAGAAGCTTCGCATCGAACGGTCCAACTGGCGGCGATTGCTGCGGGCGCGATTGTGCTCTTTCTGGCCGGACTCGCGGATGACCGCTGGAACCTCTCGTGGAAGTTTCGGCTTGGTCTGCAGATGTTGGTTGCTGTGGGAGTCGTACTGGCCGGGGTCCGAGCGACGGTGTTTGTGAGCCAGCCCTGGTTTGGGTTTGCGGCAACCGTGCTATGGATCATTGTGTTGACCAACGCGATGAATTTTCTGGACAACATGGATGCGTTGTCGGCCGGCATTGGTCTGATCGCCTCATTAATGTTTGCTGCCATTCTTCTGGTTATGCTTCGGTCACCAACGGTGTCTGTCGCGTTTCCGTTGGTGTTGCTGGCCGGTGCCTTGTCTGGATTTTTGGTCTGGAATCGACCTCCTGCCAGCATCTTTATGGGAGACTGCGGCAGTAATTTGATTGGCTTCCTGTTGGCGACTCTTACCGTGACGGGGACATTCTACGAAAGCACAGGTAGTCGTCACGTCATGTTGGCTCCGGTCTGTGTGATGGCGGTCCCGCTGTACGATTTTTGCAGTGTGGTCTTTATTCGCCTCAGTCAGGGACGGAGTCCATTTCATGGGGACAAGAGTCATTTCTCGCATCGCTTAGTGGAGCTGGGATTTCGACCAGTCTACGCAGTGCTCACGATTCATTTAACGACCGCGATGACGGGACTTGCGGGGTTGTTGCTGTATAAAGTTGAAGACTGGGCTGGAGCCGCTCTGGTATGTTCTTTGATCTCCTGTGTTCTGGCTGTGATCGCGATTCTGGAAACTGTTGGGCGGCGATCCGTAAATGAGATTCAGGTGACGTTAGCGGAAGTCAGAACTCAGCAGTCTTCTGTCTCCGTTCATTCGCCGGAGTGAAAGTTTGGGGAAGACATACCGTCCGCGGGCGATTCGTTTCGCATTCCGGTCTGTCCGTTTCGCATCTATGCGGTAGTTCGAGTCACTCTGATAGAAGATCGTTGGTCGTTTCACCACGATCGTTTTTCGTTTCTGTTTGTTGTGATGTTTCTGTTTGGTTCACTCTGCTTCCTTCAAGACTTGTTCATGCGATCACCACTGATAATCTTTGCGCTGGCCTTGCTGACGTCTGCATTTTTATGGCCGACGGAAGACGCAGTGAATGGAGGCGGGTTGCATCTGGTGATTCTATGGCTGACGCTGGGAGGAATGATCGGGCTTCGATATTGGACGGCTGCCCGAGGCAATCAGGGCGATAGCCTGCGAAGGGCTGGATTCGGCGTTGTGGATTTTGGAGTACTGCTTATTGTCGTTGGACATATCCTTTCAACGACCTATGTGTTTCATGTTGAAGGAGATCGTCGGTCGGCGTTGAATCTGACATTTGAGTGGATTGGATTATTTGTCGCATGGAGGATATTTCGACACTTGAGCCTCGATCGACTTCAGGCGATTCAGTCGTATCAGGTCGTGACAACGATTGTCGTTGGGCTTGCCGTGATGGGCATTTGGCAGCACCATGTTTTCTACCCTGAGCAGGCGGAATGGTATCGGGGCGAACGTTCAGAACTGGATAAGGCCCTCGCGGAGCCCGGTGGAACAGGACTGTTTCGAATTTCTGAAATTGTATCTCGTTTTCAGTCGAAGGGGATTCCACTCGAAGGGACCGATCGAATCCTGTGGGAGAATCGACTACTGTCAAGCTCTGAGCCATTTGCAACATTTTCGCTGGCGAATACTTTGGCCGGTGTGCTTGCAACATCCTTCGTATTACTGGTTGGACAAGTCGTTCAAACCTGGACTTTCCGCGGGCCGCGAAAATTCATGGCACTAATCATTCCCCTGCTTCAGGCGGGGCTGATCCTGTACTGTCTGGTCCTTACCAAAAGCCGGTCTGCCTGGGCTGGTGCTGTTGTGGGTCTGACTCTTGTCGCAATCATTAGTTGGCGAACCACCGCTGCGAGAAGGATTCTGCAATGGTCGTTTTTGGGGGCGGCTTTTGTGGGGCTCATCGTGGGAATTGCAGCCTTTTCCGGGGCTCTGGATAAAGAGGTGATATTTGAGTCATCCCGGTCTTTGCAATGCAGATTTTTTTACTGGACCGGGGCGATTGAAACCATCAAGGAAGCACCACTCACTGGTGCTGGTCCTGGCAATTTTCGCCAAGTCTATCTGAAGCATAAAGCAGATGAGTGGAGTGAGGAGATTCGTGATCCTCACAATTTTCTTCTTGAGTCGTGGTCGGCGGGAGGGGCCATCGGCTTCGCTGGTCTGCTATTATTCATCTGGGGCAGTTTTCGCAAATCGTTTTCTTCAGACGCAGCTCTGCTTTCGCAAACAGAGGAGATTGTTGTCGCGAAACGCCTCCGCTACTTGGTTCCCAAGTCGATCGTGCTGGGGGCGATTGTTCATCTGTCCTGGCAGTGGATCAATGGTGAGTCGGTTCATCTTGACCTTACGGAGCGACTGCTACCGCTTTCGGGATTGATCTTTTGCGTGATCGGAAGCAAAGGAAAGATCCATGGTCTCGACAGGAATGTATGTCTCGCTTCCTGTGTAACCTTGATGGTGCATTTGCTAGCCGCTGGAGGCTTTGAAATGCCAATAGTGATGTTGCTGCTGTTGATTTCCTCCGCGCTTGGACAGATGGAGGAAGGGATTCCAGTGCGGCGTCATGAATCAAGTTTCTTCAGACGGAATTGGATGTTCCCGGGCGTCTCGCTTTCTGCATTAACCGCAGTCATTGTGCTACGGTTTGGGCTGATGGATGTCTCGGGCGTAGAGCGGCAGATGCTTCTGGGCGATGACCTTCTTCACCGGCAGGGAAACCCGCGGGAAGCTTTGGCGGCCTATCGTCAGGCTGCGGAGACGGATCTGCTTGCCGTAGGGCCGCGCCAACGAATTGCGGAGCTGTCCGCGTATGGCCTGAGGGAAGAATCGAAAGGGCTTGAAAGCATCGCATCGGCCGTCAAAAATTCGGTTGAAGATGCAATTTCGTTGGCTGAACAGAAGGCAAAAGTGGAAAAATCGCTCGATAAGGCACTGGATGCCTGTAACCTCTGGATCTCTGTCGACACACGCAATAGTTTTTCTGTTGGTCTAAAGGCAGAATGTCTGGCCATCGGATCTCGAACAATGAGCGAAGACGGGTTGTTGAGTGAGGCGATTGGGTTGCAACAACAAGTGGTCGCCATGTACCCATCTTCCGTTGAAGCGTGGATGCAGCTTGTCAGATTCTGTTACGAGAGTATCAAGCGAGGCGGTTCGAATGCTGAGTTCGAACAGTTGCTTGTGATGGCGGCAGATCGAGTCAGGGAGCTCGATGAGGTAAATCATAGGTGGGGTCATCGGGACAGGTATTTGAGTGATGATGACCGTGCCTTAATTCAGGGCGCGATGAAAACGCAGTCTGAGTCTTCAAAGTAATCAGAAGTAATGCAGCGGGCGGAGAGCGAGATGTTGAAGTTAAATCCTGTATCGAGAATTTGTGTCATGGCATTAGGCCTTTTCATGGCTGGTGTCACCGGGTGCGGCGAAGGACCGAGTGAAGCGTCTGTCGCCGAGAAGATTAAGGCCGCAAAAGATACCACTGCATTGACTGCACATGCTGCACATGGCGATGACCACAAAGAAGAGAGCAACCCAGTCCCTTCTGCCACGGGACCATGGCCGAAAGCCTTCGTTATGGGGCCCGTCTTCAAGTTTGGAGCGATGCGAGTCGGTGAGCACAAATCGCACGACTTTGTGATCAAAAACGAAGGTGAAGCCGATCTGATCCTGAAGACAGGGACAACGACTTGTAAGTGTACTCGGTTCGGTTTCGGTGCCGTCGAAGAGACTGCCAAAAAAGACGCTGTCGTGAAGCCTGGCGAATCGATAACGCTGACGATGAACTGGAATGGCGGGAAGGTTGCAGATCGAGGTTTTCGTCACGGGGGTGACCTGTTTACGAACGATCCCAAAAATACCACCCTCAAGCTGGCAGTGGAGGGGGCCGTCGAAATGCCCTACGACGTGCAGCCTGGCATCTGGGCTGTTGGGGATATCTACGAAACACAGGCGGCGACGCTCAGGGCGACAATTGGTTCGAAGCTTCTTTCAAAACTGGAGATAGAGTCTTTGAAGAGTCCCTCGGGATTAGTGAAATTAACTCCTGGGCCTTTTACTCCTGAAGACCTTGCAGCGGGGGACTTCGTGGGTGGGGTCTCTGTGAATGTGGAAGTTTCGCCAAGCATTCCTGCGGGTTTGTTTTCTGAGGAAGTGGAAGTCAAACTGGTTCAGGAATCAGAGCCAATAAAAATTCTGGTGACGGCTCGCAAGCAGGGGGTTATCCGTTTACAGCCGATGGCTGGCACGATGTACGACTCCGATAAAATGGAATTGCGGCTGGGTTCATTTCCCGCTTCTGAAGGCCGCGAGGCAACCCTGTTGATGGTCGTTGATGAAAAAGACATGACCGAGCCCCTCAAAGTTACCGAAGTCAAGGCAGATCCCTCCTTTGTGACTGCCTCAATTTCACCGGTTGGTGAGCCATCAGGCACCGTCCATCGCTACTTGTTGAAGATTATCGTTCCTCCGGGAAGGCCTCACATCCAACGCACAGAATCCAAACCCGGTCAGGTTGCGATTTCTACAAATCATTCTTCCGGCGAAAAGCTGAATTTCAGTCTACTGATTTACTCAAATTAAAGGTTGGGGGTAGAGTTCTTTTGGGGTTCTCTGGCAAGTCGCAAAAAGCTATTGTTTGCTCCGTTTGACAGCCTGAATCAGGCTGTATGTCGGTCAGACAGGGCTGGCAGCACGTTACTACCGTAATCGGTACCAGGGCTGTTAAGAAATGCGCAACTCGACGTTCATTGTTCTCAGTTTCCTGGGGCTGATTTTTCTTGCCGCGTCGTTGATATGGATGCCCCTTCCGGAGAAACCTCCAACGACGGATCCAGGGACGCCAGCCACGGTGCCTCCTCCGATCGCAGCGTCCAGTAAGAAACAGGGCGATCCTGAGAAGCCAACCTCCCTCATTACTACTAAGAAAAGTGATACCGCAACCGTATCGAGTGATGTCGCTGAACCTGCTCCTCTGGTATCGCCACTAATGTTCCCTGAGTGGCCGAAACCGCTCCTGGCATTCATCGTGACGGGTGAGCAGTTCGGCTATTTTGAACCGTGCGGTTGTACGGCAAATCAGTTGGGCGGGATGGCTCGTCGAGCAGGTTTGTTTTCGAAGATTGAATCGCTGGGGTGGACGGTCAGAGGGGTTGATGTTGGTGGTCTCTCGAGACGTTCCGGGCCGCAGGCTCAGATCAAATTTGAAACGATGCTCGAAGCGTTGCGCGAGATGAAGTATGTGGCGCTGGGGATGGGCGTTGCTGAGTTGCGGCTGGATCCAGGTTATCTGTTGGCCCAACATCTGGATACCGGTGATCCGAGGCTGTGTTTTCTGGGAGCCAACCTGACCTTCCTGGGGACCAAAGAGATTGGCACACCGCTTTCATACACGATTGTTGAAGTACAAGGATGTAAAGTTGGCATCACCAGCGTTATGAGCGACAAGATTCGCCGCGAGGTTATTCCTGATCGCACTCCGGAAGAAGCTGCAGTTGCGGATTTGCAATGGGGTGATCCTGCGGAAGCGCTGACGGATGTTTTGAACAGATTTGAAGAAGAGAAGGTTGACTTCAGAGTCCTGCTTTCGCAGTCAACGGACGAAGAGATTCGAGAACAAGCCGCCGCATTTCCGCAGTTCGATATCATTGTGGCTGCGGACGGAAAAGATGGTGATCGAGAGCCAGAGATGATTGGTCCTGTTCGGCTCCTGCGTGTGGGTGAAAAAGGCAAGACGGCAGGAGTTGTTGGGTTGTATCCAAAGGGCGAAAAGGACTCGATTCGATATGAACTCGTCACTGTCTCCGCTGCTCATTTTTCCGAGTCAGAAAAAATGGCAGAGCTGATGAAGGTCTATCAGGGACGCCTGAAAGACAGTTCCATTGTTACCGCTGAAAATCCTGTCGCCCATCCGTCAGGAGCAACCTTTGTTGGGGCTTCGAAATGTGGTGAGTGTCATACAAAGGCGTTTGACATCTGGAAGGAAACACCGCATGCCCATGCGTTTGAAAGTCTCGATCCAGTCCATCAGCGTCACGGATACGAGCGTTTGCATGGAATTGCTCGCGACTTTGATCCTGAGTGTCTGTCATGTCATGTTACCGGCTGGGATCCTGAAGAATATGTCAGGTTCCAAAATGGGTTTTTGAACGAGGAGTTTGCAGCAGATGACTCCGAGAAGCTTCTGCAGGCACTAATGGGGGGCAGTCAGTGTGAGAACTGCCATGGTCCCGGAAGTCGACATGTCGAGTTGATTGAGGCTGGCAACACTGAAGCGGCTGCAAAAGAAGTTCGCGTAACTCTTGAACACGCTAAAAATGAAACCTGCGGGAAATGTCATGACGCCGACAATAGCCCCGATTTCAATTTCGAGAAGTATTGGGAGAAGGTAAAGCACCCTGGTCTGGACTGATTAGCCGTTGCGTTACCGGAGTCAACCAGCAAACTTTTTCCGGACGTATGGCTTTGTTTGACTGAAGTCTGAGCGGGTGATTGATGAAACCTGAGGTCATTCAGGAGCTTGAAGCACTTTGCGAAGCGTCGCTTCCCGCAGATTACGTTCAATTGCTTGGCTCTTACCCGCCTTTGTTGCGTGCTGTTTATCGGTCCGACTCCGGGGACGATTCCGAAGGTGTCGTCTCGGAGGTTGAGCTATTCTCAATGCCGGCAGATGTGCTGGAAATCAACCGGGAAGTACGAGCGATAGCGATTCTCGATCCTGACGGTCAGGAATTCCGATGGCCTGATCAGCTTCTGGTCATTGGCGAAACGGGTGAAGGAGATTATTACTGCGTCGATCTTGACGGAGAACACGCAGGCGTACTGCAGTTTCGGCATCACGCCGTCGAGTTTGAGGTAATTGCTGATTCGCTGGAAGAGTTCGTTGAAATGCTGATCGAGTCATTTGTGACCGGCAGTGAATCCGGCGACGACTTTGATGATTCTGAACCTGACGAAACTGAGTAGCCACTTATGCAGTCCCCGAAAAATATAAAAGTTCACAAGGAACAACGAGTTCTGGAATTGGTATGGTCTGATGCAGACATCGCTCGTTTGCCATTTCGCACGATCAGGCAAAACTGTCGCTGCGCTGTCTGCGTGGATGAACTTTCAGGAAAGCAACTTCTGGATCCGGAAACCGTTCCCGTGGACCTTGGTCTGGATGATATCTCTCTTTGCGGAAACTACGCCTTAAGAGTTCGCTGGTCAGATACTCATGATTCAGGTTTGTTCACCTGGAATCATCTGAGATCAATCGGAGACAAATTGGCGTCCTCTGGGAGCAAATAGTGATTTTCGGAGCACGTGCAGCATGATTGAAGTGGAAGCCAAGTATCTGGTAACCAATCTGGGTGAATTCGAGCAGGCTGCTCTGCGTTGGGGAGGTGGAAATCCGGCCCTCGAGTATCGTCAATGCGACGAATACTTTAACCATCCCTGCCGTGACTTTGATCAGACGGACGAAGCCATTCGAATCCGGTCGTGTAACGGTCAAATAGAATTGACCTACAAAGGTCCGCGGCTCGACACAATCACGAAGACTCGTGAAGAACTGGAACTGAAAATACCCTCCACTGAGTCAGGTCAGTCCAACTCGGTCCTCCGGTCTCTGCTGATAGCATTGGGATTTACCCCTGCAGGTTGTGTGAAGAAGGTCCGCCGGTCTTTTGAGGGTGCAGCAGGTGGCTTCCTCGTAACAATTTCTATGGATGCCGTCGAAGGACTGCCTCCTTATGCTGAGATTGAGATCACCTGCGAGTCGACTCAGCGAGGTGCCGCGACAGAGCTTGTGCTGCAGCTTGCGGAAGTATTTGGGCTCACTCAGTCGGAACGCAGATCATACCTTGAACTACTGGGGTATTGACGATCTCGTTAGCCCAGCGTTGAAACTGGAGTGATGCTGCTTTACTGTGTGAGTCCCGCGTGTTTCTGCTATTCTTTGGACGGCATCAATTAAGGCCGGGTGTTCGCGGGATGTCTCAGTCAGATCATTACCTTAACCGTGGCCGCGCACGGAATACACCATTCGAAACAGAGATTTGCAATGCGACCACTTGTACCAGCGTTGATTCTCACTCTGATGAGCTTGTTCTCAGGAGCGGTGTCAGCTGAGAACTGGGCTCGATTTCGCGGCGAGAACGGTACCGGACTAAGTGCGCAGCAAGGCATCCCTGTGACGTGGGATGCCGGTGACTATGCCTGGACGATCGATTTGTCAGGTGTTGGGCATTCAGCGCCGGTGATCTGGGAGAAAACCTTATTCGTTACGTCTGCCACGGAAGGTGGTGGCGTTCGATACCTGCATTGCCTGGATGCCGATTCGGGGCAGCAGCGCTGGCAGGCTTCGGTAACGCTTGGAGAAAGTAAAAAGCATCTCAAGAACAGTTGGGCCTCAAGTACGCCGGCGACTGATGGACAGCGTGTTTATGTCATGTTCGCTGATAGTGAAAAACTGACGATTGCAGCCTGGGACTTCGAGGGCAAGCAGGTTTGGACCAGAGATCTCGGCGGTTATGAAAGCGAACACAATCTTGGAGTCTCCCCGATCGTTCAGGACGGTCTCCTGATTGTTTCGAATGACCAGGTCGGCCCGAGTTCTCTGTTGGCGCTTAATCCTGAAACAGGGGAGACCGTCTGGGCTGCTGAAAGAAACGCGGGCAAGACTTCGTATTCAACTCCCGTTATTGCTCCAGGTAAAGGTGGTAATCTCCAAATCCTGTGCATCAGCGAATCGAACGGCATTACGAGCACCGATTTGCGAACGGGAAAATTGAATTGGCAGACGCCAAAGCTTCCGATGAGAACCGTCGCATCTCCGATTGTTGCTGATGGGTTGGTTTTTGCGACCTGTGGCGAGGGTGGCAATGGGAAGTACTTTGCGGCTGCAAAGATTGATCCTGACGCGGACAATGCCACCAGGATCGTTTATGAACGGAAGACGATGCTTCCGTACGTGCCATGCCTTGTGGCGAAAGATGGGCTGCTGTTTCTGTGGGGTGATAAGGGGATCATGGTTTGCCTCGAGGCTGCCACTGGCAACGAGGTCTGGTCGGAACGAATTGATGGGCAGTTCAGCGGGTCTCCGGTTTGTATTGAAGATCGGCTGTACTGTGTGACTGAAGACGGAATCGTTGTGGTCCTCAATGCCGGGCGTGAGTTTCATGAGCTGGGGCGCACATCATTGGGTGACGACTGCCACTCGACCCCCGCTGTTGCAAACGGGCATCTCTACTTTCGAACGTTTCACAAAGTATTGGCTGTCAAAGCAAAGCTTTGAGGGAAATTCTGGAATTCCGCCGGCTCGACAGCCAGACGTTTTGGTGCCATCCCGAGGTCAGAGATGGTTCTTCTCAACTGGCGTGTTTCAGGCGGTGCGAGTCGAACTTGACCTGATAGCTTGCTGAATATTCAGATGACGATCAGAATGATTTCTTGTTAGAGTCACCGGGGTGAGGCGTCGAATTGTCGATGCTTGGGAGCACGATTCGAGGGACAGCAGGAGAATAGCGATGACTGGTGCCTGGCCGGGAGGCCCCTGCCCTCAGTGTGGCGACGATATGCCTCCGCGAGTTGTCCATTGCAGAAACTGTCGGGCGTTACTGAATGACGAACTGACAGAAGACAGCGTTGAGATTCCTAAGTTCAATCCTCTTCCGGAGATCGATGTGATCGCGGCTGCCTCGCCAAAAGGCCATTACGTGCTGTGTCCCGGATGTCAGGAAGAGCTTCGAATTCACAGGAAATACAAAGGGATGAAGGTGCAGTGCAAGCATTGCAATCATCTCTTCAACTACAGCGCTGCCATTGAAACAAAGGCGTTCTACACGCCATGTCCTCACTGCAGCGAAGAGCTTCGAGCTGCCCCAAAATATATGGGGCATAAAGTTGCCTGCAAGCACTGTAACGGGCACATCCAGTTAATGCCTGAATAGCCCCTGTTTACATGAGTCCACGTCGCTGAAGTTCCGCAACGACCTGCTGCACAATCGCAGATACATCCGCAGGATTTGCTGGCGATGTAGAATCCCCGATCGGGCATCCGCCAACAGGCTGATCTGTGAAGCCGTGATTTGAAAGCATGCACTGGAGCTCTCTGCTGAGAGTACTCAGGTCGGTTCGTTGTTTATCGGAAAGCGGCTGTCGACCGTGGCCCATCTTAAAGCCTCGGAGACCTACCGCCGCCCGGAAACCTTCCGGAAATTCCGCGGAGTAAATCATCGTGTCAAACAGCTTTACGAGGTCGTACTGAACTCTGCGAGCCGCATCAATCTGGTAAGTAGTTGTCAGATCATAGAGGCGTCGAGTCAACTCGGGGACAACGCCGGAGCTGGCGTTTGTGCCGCCGTCACAGCCTGCCAACAGCATCGGCATCAAGGCTGCATCCCATCCCGTGAGGAATGCAAAGTCAGGACGGTTCGGCTTTACAGCCTGAATCATGCGGATCATGTGCGGGATGTCGCCTGATGAGTCCTTGATCGCCACAATGCGCTCAAACTCCTCAGAAAGACGCTGAATCGTAGGGACGTCGATCGGGCTCGCGAACATCGGAATGTTGTAAAGCGTCACATCGATTGGAGTGTTTCGGCCAATCTCTGCAAAGTATGCGTAAACGGATGCAGGGCTTAACTTGTAATAGAACGGAGCAACAATCGCGACCGCTCGAATTCCAAGTGAAGCGTAATACTCACAGGCGGAAAGAGTTTCTTTTACGTTGGCTTCGGCCGCACCGGCCAGGATGGGAACTCGGCCGCGAACCTGATCGGCAAGGATCGCAACGATACGCCGACGCTCTTCCGGCGTAAATCGAGTGAACTCGCCCGTGGAGCCGTTCGGGTAAAGACCATGGACACCTCGTTCGATGAGCCAATCTGCATAACGCCGCAATTCCTGCTCATTGATTCCTCCGTCCACGGTGTAAGGGATGAGGTTCGGGGTAAAAATGCCTTTGAGCGGGGCCTTGGCCATGATCAGGGGCTTTCAGATCAAGATCGACGAAAAATGATTTCTGTACTCGGAGATCGGTTTCTCTGCCATCTGGAATGTAGCAGATTGAGGCTCTGATGTTCACGAACCGATACGTCACGGGTCAAGTGTGAAATGTGCGTGTTGGGCAGAGGCTCAGGGTTAGGAAGATTGTATGCTTTCGAGAAAGAATGTCGTATGGAGTCGCCGAACGGCAAGTTTGTCGGCGAATAACGGGAATTATGAGGGGCTCGTTTGACGCCTCGCGGGAGTCGACCCAATCAATTGTTGAGTCGACACAGGTATTTCTCCATTTCTCAGCTGGTGTGGGCTCCGGCAAAAACTGCTTAAGAACACATGGTTCCGGGCGACTGTTCAGAGCTTCGTTCTGAATGCAAGATGAAATGCCGTTCCCCCCGCCTCCGGAGAATCATGAAGCAGTAATCCATCATGAAGGCGAACAATCTGCCACGCCAGACAAAGGCCGAATCCAAGGCCTCGCCCCGCTGCTCGTCCTGAGTAGAACGGATTGAAGAGATTTCGCCGAATCTCATTGGAACCGATTCCGGGGCCATCATCGCTTACTGACAATTCCACACATCCTGCGATGTCATCACGCAGTGTCACTGTGATTGTGCCTTGTGAGCCACTGGATCGAATTGCCTCGATACTGTTTCTGACAAGATGCCCCGTGAGGGTGCCAAACTGAGAACTGTCAGCCTCAAGCATGATCTCGTCAGAAGTGCTGGCCAGCTTAATCGTAATGTTGTCTTCAGCTGCTGTCTGGGTTAACGGCTGCAGTATCTGTTGCAGCAAAGTGACGAGGTTGAGAAGTTTCTTCTGGAGCACCGGAGGTCTCGCAAAAAGCATCGAATTGCCAATCATATCGCGAATCCTCCATGCCTGCGCGCCGATTGTTTCACACGCCTGACGATGCTCGACAGATTGCGATTGCTTCAGCAGCAATTGTGTTTGGCCGATGATGCTGCCCAGAGGATTGTTGATTTCGTGCCCAGCCCCTGCGGCGTACTCCGCCATGGCTTCGAGGAGAACATGATTGGGAACGAGGATTGGACGATCTGTGACGCATGAGAGAACCTGTCGACAGGTCGATGCGATATCCTCCTGAATAATCGGAGTGATGTTACTGGGCGATTCCTCTGGCATCTGCAGGATCATTGCCGCGCAGAGGTCTGTCCACAAAAGAAGCCGAACATTGATGCCGCCAATCAATCCGGATTCTGCAATGCAGTCAATCAGTGCGGATTGGTCCAGCAACACTGAGAATGGAGTATCAATGGTGGATCGGCTCAATTGCGGCGCTGAGTTGGGAACGCTGCGACCATAAACCAACTCCAATTGCTCAGGTCCCAGCGGACTGATCAGAAGTGCCGCCGATGCTCCGCCTAACTCCAACCACATTTCTACTGTCACAGTGGCTGCAGAGTTCCAGTCAACAGGTTTTGCAAGTGCAGCCAGCAGTTGATGCACGAACGGCGCTTGGCGATTTCGTTCGTCGGCCGACATGCTGAGACATCATCCTGTTATAGAAGAAAAGCCCGGCTTTTCAGGAAGCCGGGCTTTAGGAAATTCGGTGTATCTTATGCACATTCAGTGCACGCATTCTGAAATGAGGCTTCCAAATAAGACCTGCCACTTCTGCATTCGCCCGAGAATAGTCGGAGATGCAGATGCAGCAATGAAGTTATTTGCTCCCTACCTCATGACTGCAGTTGCTCGATATCAAGCAATCGGCAGATGTTGTCAATCAAACCATCCACTTCAAACGGCTTCTGAATGAAATGATTGGCTCCCGATGCCTTCAGTTCCTGGATCTTATCCTGCTCAACCATACCGCTGATACAGATAATTCTTACGTCGTCCAGTGCTGAATCGCTGCGGACACGCTGGCAGACTTCCTTACCATTGATGTCGGGAAGCATGACGTCCAGAACAATGATGTCCGGATGATATTCTTTGACCATCATTCCCGCATCGAAGCCGTTATTGGCGATTCGTACTTCAAACCGCCCATCGGCCACCAAAGCGTCGGTGATCAATTCTACCAGTTCAACATCGTCGTCCACGATCAACGCCTTACGCTTCCCGCTTTCCAGCGCGTCGGTTGGGATGCCGTTCTCTTTCATGAATTTGTAGAGGACATCACGTGGAATACGACGGAACCTGGATCCAGGGACGCGAAATCCCTTTAGCTGACCGGAGTCGAAGCAGCGAATAATCGTCTGCTGGCTGACCTTGCAGATCTTGGCGGCTTCGCCAGTCGTGAACACAGTTTTCATGAGCACAATCCGTTCTGTGGAAAAGCGATGAGCTGCAACGTGCAGCATTCCATCGTCCGACAGCTTGCCGGACGCCGTCCCTGACGCTTCACTGCTGAACTCAGACTTCCCAAACAGCGTCGTAAGGTGGTTCTGATTCAACGTGACTCGCCCAAATTTGCGAGCTTCGCATTGAGGAGGCAAAAACCAGCTCACGCAAGTCCCGAAGTCACTTCGAGTTGCAGGAGCTTCCCGGTTCGTGCCAACCCTCAACTCTGCCGATTGTATCCATTCGTGAAAGACCGTCAACGGCAGTTTCGTTGCGCAGCTTGCCCGCTTTCACTTTGAGTTCAGGGTTTGATCACAAAACGGGCATATTTGAGGATTTGGGGGTGATTTTTTGCGGATTACCGACAACGCAGAACAGCCCATTCTCAACAACGTCTTACGCATCCAGCTTTCTTTGCCCATGATTCCTCATGTGATTGCTGAAGTGTCGTCGCCCCTGATCTTTTACAGCTGGCGGCGGTGGAAGCCGGCTTATCGCTGCTTACTTCGCTTTCTTTCGCGCAGCCGCTTCAACAACGGCCCATGGCTTAACTCCGACGCGATTGGCCCATGCCTCCCATAACCCAGACATCTCCTGAACCCTTGCAGAGTAAAGCTTGGCGAGATCGACCATCTCGGTGCGATCGGCTTCGATGTCGTAAAGCTCCCAGTCTCCCGGATATTTGGAGACGAGTTTCCACTGTCCCATTCGGATGGCTCTATTGCCTTCATGTTCCCAATACAAGGGACTGTTACGACTTATGGGGCTGCCTTCAAATGACGGGCGAAGACTAATTCCCTCCAACGGTTGAATGGGTATGCCATTTAACTCACGAGGATACGTCGCATTCGCGATGTCAACACATGTGGCCATGACATCGATCAAATGTGTCGCCTCTGACTCTGACTTTCCGTTGCGCTGTGCAGAGATTCCCGCCGGCCAATGAGCAATCAAAGGAGTGCTGATCCCACCTTCGTGCTGCCAATGTTTGTATTCACGAAACGGTGTGTTGCTGACGTTGGCCCATGAGCGTCCATAACCAACATAGGTGTCGGCCGCGCCGGGCATGACACCCTTTCCCTGGCGAACCGGATAGCCATCTCGAGTTTGCTTGGGGATCATATCTGGCTGCAGAAAAGTGGCAGACAATCCTGGAAGAGTCGCCATATCCGCACGTGCTTGCAAAGATTTGTTTCGTCCCATCGCCTCTGCACAGCCGCCGTTGTCCTGCAAGTAAAGGATGAGCGTGTTTTCAAATTGTCCATTCTTCTTCAGCGTATCGATGAGTCGTCCGATTCCCTGGTCCATGCAGTCAACCATGGCGGCGTAAACTTCCATACAGCGCGCTTCCCATGCTTTGTCTTCGACGAGATTCCAGTCACCCGCTTGTGCGGAGATCGTCCATCGTGAATCCAGAAGCCCCAGTGCTTTCATTTTCTCAAGCCGGGCGGCACGAACGGCGTCGTATCCCGCATCGTAGGATCCCGAGTACTTCTTGATATCGCTGTCCTTCGCCTGCATGGGCCAGTGGGCTGCAGTGTGAGCGACATATAGAAAAAATGGCTGCTCTTTCGTCGTTTGACAATGTTCCGTGATGAATCGTGCCGCGTGATCGTTGATGGCATCCGTGTAATAGAAGAGTTCCGGTTGGTACTCCGGATCCGCAAATGGAGAAACGAAAGCGTTATCTCGAACCAGCGTGTTCGGATCGAAGAAGCTGCC
>CANHVD010000013.1 GCA_947463775.1 Planctomycetaceae bacterium
CAAAATCAGCAACGCACCCACAAAACCAGATCGCATGAGGTAGTGACTCAGGCGACGCGGAGTCGTCAGAACTTCGCGTTCAAATATCGGCCCGGCAACCACCAGTCACACTCCCCAACCAGTTCTCTGCGCGAGAACTCAGGCAAACCTCTGAATTGCAGACTCCATTGCAATCATTGCAACTCAAAGGACATTGAATCTGTTTTTTCTACTGCAGCTTACGCCCACGCGTTTCGCGCTGAAACTCGCGTTCAGTTTCCAGGTGCTTTCCGGAATTCTCAACCCACAACGATTTAAGTGGATAGTCGTCGGGGATCGGCCGAGCATTCTGCTGATGAATCGCCTGCCAATACTGAACGATCAGCAACGCCTCATCCACATAGCGGCTATCTTCGTACATCGTCGAGAATTCCTGCTTCGCTTCCAACCATCGCTGCATCGCTTCTTCAAGCTTTACCTGAGCCTCAGAGGCCACGGTCATGCCTGACGCAGGATCAAGACGATCGAAGCCCTTACCCTGCATGTAGAGTTGCTTGGCATCAAAGAAGGTCTTATGCAAAGTCAGCGTCACAGGGGCCATTTCGGCACTGGCGTATCGCCGCCAGAAATCGAAATTCACCATCTTCACATTGCTTTCCCACAGCTTTCGCTGGGCCATCAGCGTAATGCCGTTTCGCTCTGCCTGCTGCTTCAGCTCCTCTTCAGACGGAGCCAATGTGTAGACCTTATCATCCAGACCTAGAAACTCTTCCCGACCGTAGTCTTCCATCCACGCCTTAAAGCCAGCTTCCCAAGCCGCGATATGCTCGCCAAACGCTCCTTCTTTGGTCCTCATCTCTGCATAGTTGATCAGAGCCTTCGCAGGTCCCTGTCGGAAGAAGACGTGCGTCATTCCCTTAACGCCGATCAGATCATCGTTATCGTCTTTTTCGTTTGCCTTGACGAACCAGTCGTGGGCGACGAGATAACTGTCCTTGCCTTCTTCATTGATCGCAGGATCCGGTCCTCTTTGCCCAGGAGAAACCTCGAACTTAGGATCGGGGTCCTGCCTGAAGAAGACGCGGAAAAACTTCTTTTCGTCGGAGATCCCCATCTTGGAGGAGATCACTTCACCCACGTTGTGGAACAGGATCGGGATAGTCTGATTACGATCTGTCCCGAGCTTCAGGAATTTGATCCCTTCCTTAACCCAGTAGAATCGATCGTCGACTTTGTCCCATTCGCGTGAAACGTTGTAGGCCAGATTCCAGCCCTGAAACTTCCAGATCTGAACATAATGCGGCTGCAACAAAATGATGGAATCAACTGTTGTCTTAAGCTTTGCCCACTGCTTCTTTTCCTGATACTCAATGGCCTTCAGGTGCAGCACGCTGGCGGCTGGTCCACGCAGCCCCAGCAACACCAGGTTCATCGCAGAACTGGAGGGGTCCACTTTTCCCAAAGTGGCTTCGCCCAGATCATACTGCTGTCGCATCTGCGCGAGCTTGCCAAGACCACCCGACGAGGAATCCGCAGCGTTCTGCTCCGCAGGAAATCCGAGATATACAATCGGCCCCAGCAACAGAATGATTCCGATGCCGTAGCTCATCTTGCGTTGGCGAGAATTCAGATTCGTCATTTTGCCTCCAGTTCGCGAAACTTCAGCATCGCGCCCGCCATCAGGACACAAGGGATCAGAAAACCAGCGAAAATAGCGACAGCCGGGACTACGCAGTCGTTGAACGGAACATCAAATCCGTTTTCAACGAACGACGCCCCGCGATTGAACACACTGAAGTCCGGAACGATGCTGCTGAAAACCCTAAGCACTCCCTCCAGCCCTTTGTCAGCCCCTTTGAGGACTGCCGAAGTCGTGGATGAAACATCCATACCAACCTGAGGATTTCGGTGCTGAGCAATCAGAACCGCGGACTCCAAGGTTCCCATACCCTGTTCCTTTCCCGAAAGCATTCTCATCATGAATTCATGAAAGAACTGACCGACAAGAAAGAAGGTCAAAGTGAAGAACAGTGCAACCGGACCTTTCACGATACAACTGACTGTAACACCCAGCACAATGATCAGCATCAGCATCAAGGCAATGCTCACGAGGGCCTTGGTGTATCCAACAAGGAATGAACGATCCGGCTTGCGAATGAACAGGTCAGGGCGAGCCATGCCGAGGTACATTTGATCGTTGAGGCACGCGACTTCAACTCGCAAAAATCCATTGGAGACCAGATCCGTGAGGAGATCTTTCTCAATCAGCCAACCGTCAGTGTCCTGAGAGATCAGCAACTCTTTGCGGATGAGATCGTCAAAAAAGGCAAACCAGCGACGGCCATCGGCAACTGCCAACTTGCCATCACTGATCTTCAGTGTGCCAGCAGTTAATTGTTCGTTGAGCACTGTCACCAATAGCTCGGCATTGAGCGGAGATACAGAAGCGTCCTTCTGAAGACTATCAACAAGGCCGGAGCTGATCGCATTTCCCTCAACCAGCTTTCCCTCTTCACTCCACTTCTCAAATATGCCCGACAGGAACCTCGCCAAAGTTTCATAGTCGGCGGCAAACCGAAGTTTCCGTGGAACGACTGTGATGTTTTCTGCTGCACCTTCGTGATACTCTGAAATGTGGAAGGCTGGAAGCGGCACCTCTAATTTTGGCAGCGATTCATGCAGTACGTCGGCATTCTCCAGGATCCCACCGGCCAAGGTCTCCAGAGATTCTGCAAACTCAGCATACGGTGGTTTATCCGTTGCCCCGGTTGCATTATTCGTCTGAAGAACTCTGATAAGAGCGATTCCACTATTGGATGCGGAATCAAACTTTTCCTGAACAGGCGTTAACGCGGAAAGTTTCAATTCCTTAAGGATAGCACCCGCAACGGCTAGTCCGTTCTGCAGACCAAGATAGTCCGCGGGACGCAGCTCGTCAGGGGTCGTGCGGACGCGAGTGGCCAGCTCTTTTAGTCGTTCCGAACCATTGCGAAACTGGCCGTCTCGCAAAGCATCTGCCACTGGCCTCAGAGCCTCGCCCTGAGACAACATGCCGAATGCCTCTTCACGTGGATTGGACGACAATGTGTACTGAGCCTGAACTCCCTGAAGAACGCTTTTCTCAGACCCCTTCACCGTTCTGAAAGCTTCAAATCGACACTCAAGCTTCAGACCTTCGACCGTCTTCGCCTCGTCTCCAGTACCGATCGTTTCTGTCACAATCGATTTTTCATCGATATCACGAAACATCCAGACAGCTCGGGCTCTGGAGTTCCCGGCGATGTGCGACCGATACATCCATGTATCACCCACATTGATACCAGTTGCGGCCGGCTGACCGTCTGCATCGAAGAAGTAGAGTTGTCCAAACACTGGAACTCGGCAGGTCAACTGACTGCGGCTGTTTTCAGGCAACTTGCGGTAGATCCAAACCGCTCCGATAACGCCCATGACAACAAGTACCAGGCATGACACGATACCCATGCCCGCCATACGTCCAATGACAATCTCCAACCGACGAGCCGGCTTGGTGACGACCGTGTGCAATGAGCGAATCCGAATGTCTTCCGGAAGTGCCCAGCAACTCAGGAAGATCACGGCTGGCAGAATCAACCACGCAATTGCTGTCAGCAAAAATGTTACGTGAATGGAAACCTGCAACTCCGGACGAGAGTTCGTATCTGTCAAAAACCAGCCGGCAAACATCAGCAGGACCGCAAACACCACAAACACCAGCAACGCTTTGCGTCGGATCGCTTCCAGCAGCGTCAGTTTCGTTAATGCGTAAATTCTTCCGGGCGAAAGCGAGAACAGGTCACCCAGATAACTTCCCAGCCCCTTGGTAAAAATCGCGACACCACTTCCTCCGTTTCGAGCGAGAGAAAGTACGAACGACAATCCGACGGAGATCAGCGTCAAGATCCCAACAAGCATCATCCACGAAGTGGCTGCGCTGGAAAGGCTGTAAGGTCTGATATCAAAGTCCATAAGTCACAGTTCCGACAAAACAGTCTGCGAAACAGCAGAAACATCACGGAGTGGACCAGTCCAGCACAGGCAATGCCAAGGACTGTCAACGTACAGAGTGGCCTGAGCAACCGATCAACTGGCAGCTCGACATATTGCAACCCAACCTGCTTTATCAGGCGTTGCCGCCCTTCCCTGAAGCCGCAATCTCCTCAGCAGAAAAGCGTCGTCCCGGACGCTCGCCGCTCTCACGAACAGTACGAAGGAAGAGTTCCTCAAGGTCTGCTCGCGGACTGGTGAACTGAGCATTCTTAATGTTGTGCTTCTCGAGGACCTTGCGAATGTCCTCTTCAGCTTCTTTGCTGAGACTCGACGTTCGCATCTGAGTCTCGTTTCGCATTTCCAGCAGTTCGTCAACGCGGCCCAGAACTTTCAACTCGCCCTGAAACAGCACCGCGATGCGATCGCATACGTCCTGAACATCCGCCAACTGATGGCTACACATGACAACCGTCTTGCCCTGGGCTTTCAAACGCAGGATCAGGTCTTTCATTTCTCGTGTACCCAGTGGGTCGAGACCACTGGTTGGCTCATCCAGCAGAACAAGCTCCGGATCGTTGATCAAGGCTTGAGCAAGGCCAATACGCCGAGTCATCCCCTTGGAGTATTCCTTCAATTGCCGACGGCGAGCTTTACCGAGTCCGACCATTTCGATCAGCTCGTCAGAGCGACGAATTCGGTCGGCAGCCGACATGTTGAACAGTCGACCGTAAAAGTCGAGCGTTTCGTCGGCATTGAGGAATCGATAGAGATACGACTCTTCAGGCAGGTAACCGATCTTTTCATTCTTCGAGACGTCTGAGGCTGACTTACCCAAAATCGTCATTTCGCCGCTTGTCGGGAACAACAGCCCCAGCAGCATCTTCATCGTCGTCGTCTTGCCGGAACCATTCGGCCCCAGAAGCCCGAAGACTTCCCCCTTCTGCACATCCATACTCAGGCTCTTCACGGCCTGAACCTTCTTGCGGCCCCAGAAGTCTCGATAAATCTTGGACAGATTCCGGATCTCAATCACGGCGTTTGACATGTCGTACCGTTTCAAAGACTGAATTGAATGACAAAGAATTTAGAAGGAGAACGGGGCAAATCCACAGCCACTGAACCGCCAGAAACTCCGGCTTACTGACCATACGTAGTTAGCGAGCCGGGCGTTTGCGCAATTCTTTTGAGGCGTTTTTGGGATGATTGGCGATTGCAGAATCTACGATCCGAGCAGTTTGGACTCAACAATGTCGCGATGAAATGCTGTGCGAAACTGCATTCCGAGTCGGAACGACCGGCACAACATCCCAAATCTGCCCACGAGTCACAGCGAATCGACGGGATTACAACGGCGCACAACGAAAAAAGCCCGGACTGACGCCTCTGCCATCCAAAGGAGGACGGAAGACAACGTAGTCCGGGCTTTGATACTTAACGACCTGTCCAGTTAAACCGAACGACCACCACGTTCTTCACGAATGTGTAGAAAGCCACTCAGCGATGATTTTCTGTGACAGGCTTCGCGATAATCCCTGTGATTTTGCGTAGGATTGGCTTCAATTGCACCGAATCCATAAGCCACTGCAATTAAGCAGAGAAGCTGCTTCCGCAACCGCAGGACTTCACGGCATTTGGATTCTTGAAGGTGAACCCGCGCTTCTCCAGACCGCTGTAAAAGTCGATCTCGGTCCCGTCCAGAAACAGGTCGCTCTTCTTGTCCACTACGACACCTACCCCGTGGAATTCGGAGAGGACGTCGCTGGCGTCGTCGAAGGCATTGGTGAAGTCAAAAGAGTACTGAAAACCGCTGCATCCACCGCCTACAACGCCGACGCGGACGTACTTTAGCTCAGGGCGAGCCTGCTCGCTCATTACTCGCTTGATTTCGCTTGCTGCCGCTTCCGTCAGAGTCACTGACATTTGTTCAGATCTCCCAAAACAATTCATCTAAGCCGTTTGAAGCACATTGACCTACACTGTGACACATTCGCCGCATTGAGCAAACAGTCCGTAGTCCATTTACTTAAATTTAGGCGCGTCTCAGGCTTTGTTACAGACGAAATCCCTTGAATTCGCCAAAATCTCGCACTCCTTCAGACTGTGCTATTGTCGAAAGGAAATCCTTGCCACCATTCGACTTAACGGATGCCCTTATCCTTAACTTCCTTTCCTGATCACCCTCTTCCTCCCGTCGTCTTCTGATGAACGTTTGATTTCCACACTTCTTCAGGCAAACACGAAATACCATGCCCACCCCAAACGCTCTCAAACTGAGTTTTTGTGTCCTGTTGCTCTCGGCAATCTGCCTCGGTTGCAATCAGGGCCCAAGAAACGGCAAACCAATCGTCGGCTCTCCAGACGGCGATGTGGAACTGCTGACGCTGACTGCGGAAGGGACCATTGAGCATTCCGAGGGGAAATTTCTTGAACTCGTCCAAAGAACCGACCAAAAACTAGTCCTTGTGGACTTCTGGGCGACCTGGTGCGGCCCGTGCCTCAAACTTGGCCCAACGCTTGAAAAGATCAAATCGAAGTGGGGCGACAATATCGATGTCGTCAAAGTGGACGTCGACGAGTGCCCCGAGATTTCTCAGTACCTTGACGTCTCATCCATTCCGGACGTCCGCATCTATCGCGGTGGCACACAGGTTGGCGGCTTTGTGGGAACAATGCCCTTCGCCGAAATCGACTCTTTGCTGAAATCTCTGAAGTGACGTCCGTCGACACTCCTTCTGCCACGGGATCCTCGCCAAATTTTCGGCGAAGGCGCTGGTGTTTTCGTACGATCGCAGCACTTCTGCCATTTCTATTGCTCGCGTTAACCGAACTTCTTTGCGCTTTCACGGGTTGGGGCTCAGCAGAGATTTCTGAAGATCCGTATGTGGAGTTCGCTGAAGTTCGACCTCTGTTTGAACTGACTTCCGACGGAAGGTCATGGCAGACCTCGCCCAGCCGCAGAATGTATTTCAAGGAAGATTCATTCTCTGCGAAGAAGTCCCCCGACGAATTTCGCATCTTTGTGTTTGGCGGCTCTACGGTTCAGGGGAATCCATTCTCCATCGAAACCAGTTTCCCCACATACCTGCAGGTCGCTCTTAAGAAAGCGGATCCGAGTCATTCATGGAAGGTTATCAATTGCGGCGGTGTGTCCTACGCCAGCTATCGACTTGTTCCTATCATGCAGGAGTGTCTCGCTTACGAACCTGATCTGTTCATCTTCTGCGAGGGGCACAATGAATTTCTGGAAGATGTCTCCTACGCTTCCGTGCGCAAAGCACCTGCTGCAGTCTCGACGACATTCAGCCTGTTAAACCAGCTCAGAATATTTCGTCTTCTGCGAGCTGGTGTGCTGAATCTTGCCCCGGCAAAGACCTCGCCGGACAGTTCGGAATCTCCACCGCATACGCGCCCCGTTCTGACAACAGATGTCGATACGCTGCTTGATCATGACGGAGGCTTCGCTGCCTATCACCGTGATGATGCTCATGCGGCAACCGTGGTCTCTCACTTCCGCACGAATCTGCAGCGCATGGCGGAGTTGTGTAATCAGCATTCTGTGCCCTTGCTGATGATTCTGCCGCCGTCCAATCTCAGCGATTGTCCTCCGTTCAAGCCGGAGTTCTCTCAATCACTCTCTGAATCTGAACGGGGCCACGTGGTCGAACTTCTGAAGCAGGCGCGGCAGATGGTCGTTGGCCGTCCGGCTGAGGCCATCGCGATCGCGGAACAGATGACTCAGATCGATCCGCAGTATGCTCTGGCCTGGTATGAACTCGGTCATCTGCAACTCACCGCGCGAGATTTCTCGGCGGCCGAACGATCATTTCGCCGAGCCCGTGACGAAGATGTCTGTCCGCTGCGAATGACGACTCCACTGGAAGCAACGATGCAGCAGGTGGTCGATGAAAACCGTTTGCCGTTTCTGAATGCTCATGACCTGCTCAAGGCCCGCACGACAAAAGGTATCGTCGGAGATAACGTTCTAGTCGACCATGTTCACCCTTCTTTTCGCGGGCATGAAGAGATCGCCATCGCGATTGCCGACTGGATGTTGTCTGCTCATTTCGCTTCCGCTTCCAATCCCGACTGGAAACAGGCGACTCGTCAGGAATGCCAGCAAAGACTGCAATCGCTCGACAATCTCTACTTCCTGCGCGGCCAGCGTCATCTTGAAAATCTGAAACTCTGGGCCGCAGGTCGATCCGGAGGACCGCCACTGAAGAATGCGTTGCCTTGAATTCCTGATCCGAGCTGATCAAGATTTCGCACCGCACAATCAAAATGGTTCTTCAGAAAGGGCTTTTGCAATGCTGCTCGGTTACTCCCGATTTACAATTTCCAGTGTTGCATTGGTGATGCTTGCTGTCGGAGTTTTATCCGGCTGCAGTGAACGAAAACCAGCAGGTCCTCTCGAGGGGGCGACGGCTACTGAGTCGCAACCCATGACCCCGACAGCAACACCGGCAGATGCAGAGACAGAAACGAAGTAACCCGATCACTTCAAACTCGCCAGTCGATCGGAGTTTCACCGACGCTCTGAAGATACTTATTGATCTGCGAAAATGGTCGAGTTCCAAAGAAACCTCGATGAGCAGACAGCGGGGACGGATGCGGGCTGCGAATCACAAGGTGGCGGTTGTTAATCAGGCCGGCTTTCTCCTGAGCCGGGTTGCCCCACAAGACACAGGCAACATGAGGTCGCTGATTGACGCACTGAATAACTCGGTTTGTAAATGTCTCCCAGCCACGATTGCGATGGCTGTTCGCTTCGTGAGCACGGACGGTCAGAACCGTATTCAGCAGCAATACTCCTTGTCGTGCCCATGACTCCAGACAACCGTGGTCAGCAGGAGCAATCGCGAGGTCACTTTGCAGCTCTTTGAAGATGTTTCGCAATGAAGGCGGCAACTTGACCCCGCGACGAACGGAAAAGCTCAGCCCGTGAGCTTGCCCGTCGTCGTGATAAGGATCCTGCCCCAGAATCAGGACTTTGACCTGATCCAATGGGGTCATCTGCAACGACTGAAACACGTCGTTATCAGGCGGAAACACCGTGTGTTCAGAGCGTTCCTGCCCCACGAATGCTTCGAGTTGCAGCCACCACGGGGAAGTGAACTCAGTGGCTAAGGCCGCTTGCCATGAGACGGGAAGGTTCTGGAGTTTCACGGTCTAAAGGAACCTCGCAATGGCATTCTCGAAACTACTTTCACGAGCACTATTCGCGGGAAAACTCCATCTGCAGCCCGCCGGTCATGCCCGCCAGTATGTTGTAAATGAAGGCGTAGATGACTCCACCGATGAATCCACCGATGCCGTAGATCAACGGGGTGAAAACAAGAATAAGGGCACCGCCGCCTAAAGTAGAAACGGTGTCATTGTTTGCGGAGTTAAAGCCGACCGCCAACAATGAAAACAGAAAAACGACCCCGCCACCAAGCAGACCGCCAATAGCTCCCAACGTTCCCAAAACCATCCCGGAGGACAAAACTCCCACGCGCTTCAGTCGAACGACGCTGCGTGTTTCCATCACAGGAAGAGAATTCGAATCGGGCATTGCGAATGGATTGGACATGTTCTGGCCTTTATCAAAAGAGGTCTCATGAAAGTCAACTCAACGGAGACGGGGTGTACGCCGCACCCCTCCGTATTGTCAAATCAGTGACCCCACGGTCAGTCAGAATGATGCCTCAATGAGCCTATGTTTGCCATAGCTCCGCAGAAATGCTCCCCGGCACGCAATCGCGGATCGCCCCTTCTCAGCCAACTAACTCGGCTTCGCCATTTCCCGATTCAATCGCAACTGTCCGCAGGCCGCGTCAATATCCGCGCCTTTGCGTTTTCGAACGGTGGCCGTGATTCCGCACTCTTCCAGAATCATCAAAAACTGTTGCGTATCCGGATCGCGAGGAGCCGTCATGATTAACTCATTGACGCCATTCATCGGGATGAGATTCACGTGAGCATTCCGGCCACGCAGCAACCACGCCAGCTCTTCTGCATGCTCAGGCCGATCATTAATGCCGGCCATCAACACGTACTCATAAGAAATCCGCCGGCCGGTCACTTCAAAATAGTCGTCCGCCGCCTGCAGGATGTCCTGTATGCCAATGTTCCGGTTGACCGGCACAATCTCAGTTCGCAACGCATCATTCGGTGCATGCAATGAGACCGCCAGATTGTACTGCTGTCCCGACTGAGCCAGCTCGCGAATCTTCTCCGGCAAGCCTACCGTCGATACCGTGATGCGACGCGCACCCAAACCAAATCCGTCCTCTGCAGTGAGAAATGTTAACGACTGCATTAACGCTTTGTAGTTGGCCAGAGGTTCCCCGATACCCATAACGACGACGTTGGTAATGTGCTCGTCGTCTTTCATCAGCCGATGCAGAACAAGCACCTGCTCAAAAATCTCAGTCGGGGTCAAATTGCGTTTGACTCCCAGAAGTCCGCTCGCGCAAAACACGCAGCCCATCGCACAGCCAACCTGAGTACTAATGCAGACCGTACGACGATCCGGATCACGCATCAGCACGCACTCGACCAGTTCGCCATCCTGCAGTCGAAGCAGCAACTTTTCCGTCAGGTCTCGAGCAACCTGGTGACCAACGACTTCGAAGGGAGAAAACCGAAAACTCTGCGTCAGCTTTTCACGCAATCCGACGGGCAGATCCGTCATCTGTTCAAACGAAGTGATCCGCCGCTGAACCAGCCATCTCCGAATCTGGCCTGCTCGATATCCCGGCTGCTCGACCGACTTCAACCAGCTCACCAGATCTTCCGGACTGAGATCCATAATCGGCCGGCGCGTCTCCTGCGACAGCTCCACGATGGGAAGTCCCAAAGAGACCACGGGCCCGACGTCCGCAGCAACAGAAATTGTTTCAGGTTCAGTCACTCGAGGAGCCAGAAAAAAGCGTTGTTCAAAACATGAAAACCAGCAAAACGTGATGGCGCGGACTCAGTGCCCAACCATGATACCGTGAAAATCACGGAATGTTGGCAACAACCGCAAATTCCTGGATTCCTCGCCGTTTCCGGAATGTTCGACCGGTCCATGATGCTCAACCGATTCGTGAGTTCCACAGGACCGCCCGATTCACAGCACAGAAAGCGATCTCATTTCGCCGGCGCGGGCCCAGGAGCAGGCTCACGAGTCCGCGCGAGGTCACGTCGATAACGACGGATCAGATCGGCATACTCACTGTCCAGAACATCTTTCCCGGCATCGCTGTTTTCACCGTCGAGCTCATCCTGAAGTTTCCCCCAGTCGCTTCGCTTCCCGCCTGGCGCGGTTGCATCGGGAGTTTTACCGTCGAACTGTGACGTGTTGCCGGAATCCTTTGGACTATCGATCGTGCCCACCTCGTCCGCGATTTGTTCTAGCTCTTCTCGCACTTTGCCTAACTGCTTGGCGGCTTCGTCAACTTTCTTCGCGGCCGTTTCGGATTCTTCCTTAGCAGCTTCTTCAAGTTTCTTCGCGGCATCTTCGGACAGTTGTTCTGACAATTCCTTCAACTTTTGTTTTTGCTCGGGAGTCATCTGCTGGTCTTTGGACTTTTCCGCCAGCTCTTTGAGTTCCTCCGCCAGTTGTTTTTCCTGTTCGCTGAGTTCCTCTGCCTTCTCCTGAGTCTCCTCGGTCTGCTTTTTCTCGATCTCCTCCTTCAGCTCTTCGGCCGCCTTCGCATCCTGCTCCAGTTGTTTCTGAATTCGTTCAAGATCTTCGAGGAGTTCTCGTCTGGCTGCTGCGTCCAGGGTTTCTCCTCCGGGCGGCGCCTGATCGTCGATGTAAATCGTCCACGGTCCCTGACAGACAACCTGAGGTCCGGGTACCGGTCGCTCATCCTGAGTACAAACCATTACCGTCAGCGATTCACCAGACTTCGCGTTCAACGCTTTGAGGTCCAGCGGGAAGTTGTGCGACACAATCAAGGCGCCAATCTTTAACGGCTCTGCAACAACCTTCGTTGTCGGGAGTTCCGCTTCCGCTGTTAGGGCATCGACAAGATCGGTCTGCGGTGCATCTGAGTTCGCCGGGTTCAGCCGATACTCCATGCTGAGTGCTCCAATACCGATATCATCCGCCGCACCACATTCGACTGTGAGCACTTCATCCGGACGAACTCGCAATCCGTCTTCAATACCACCCATAGATAACGTCGGCGGAGTATCGGGCAGCACAATCAACCGGCGAGCTGTCTCGGTGGAAACACAGAGTCCGGCCTTGTTGAATGCCAGCAAATCAAAATCACCTCCGCCCTGAGCTTCAAAGCGAAACACGGCCGATACCCCGTCCGGAGTTAACTCCACCGGCTTTTGAGGTTGAGCGACTTTCGCTTGATCGGCGCTTGTCTCATCCTCTTCGTCGGAAACACTGGCAACCGACTTCCAATTGGACCATTCGATTTGGACGTCGTGCACCGCTTCGTTGAACGTCAGACGAAGTTCAATCTGACTTCTGACAAGCACCTCCATATCGCCACTTGCTCCCTCAAATGTCGCGGGGGCTCGACGAGTATACGCCGGAGCAACTGATGTCAGCGTGGCTGTCTGCAGGACCGGTGGATCTCCGACCGTCAACTGAAACCACTCCGTCATCGCGCCGCCGCCGTAGACTCGATACCGCAGCGATTCGCGAGCACTCCTGAGCACAGACGTAAATTGTTGCGACTCAGAATTCATCAGCATCGGTAACTCATCGATGATGCCTGACTCCGTGTGGAGCTCCAGTTTCACATCCGTTGGCATTTCCCCCGGAACGCCGTTTCGCCATTGGGGGATGGCCGTAAATTCGACATCTGCATTCCGTGCGGCAACGCGATTACCTTCGGGCAGTTCAAAGTACAGATTGGAAGCCGCAGCAAGATTTGCGAACGGCATGACGAAACGCTGGGCGAGCAATCCTGAACCGGTTGGCCATAACAGAACCGGGATGAGAATGACCGTGAGGGCAACAGCGGCCATTCCACAACGTCGAATGGTAGAACGACTTTTGACGATCTCGGAAGGACGAGCCACCTGAATGTGCTGTTCGACACTCTGTCGCAGTCGTTCCTGCATGATTCGCGTACTGACATCCGTGACGTCGACCGATTGCTGAATGGAGATCAGAGTCGCGACGGATTCCTGCAGTTCCGGAAACTCCAGATCCACCGCCGCACCGAGTTCATCGACTGGCGGAATCTGCAGCAAAGGAATGATCAACCTTCGCGCAGCAATGATCGCCGTGAGTAACAGCGTGAGGGCTAAAAATGCGAGGCGAAAAAGACCGGGCAGTGAGAGCAGATAATCCAGACCACAGGACAGCAATACTCCGGCGATCAATATGCTGACTGTTTCCGCGGTGCCGCGCAACGCCGACTGAATTCGAATACGTCGCCGAACACGCTCCAGCAAGTCAGACAATCCCGCCACTGATGTGGATGCATCTGAGATCACCGGAAGCTCCGAAGTGGGGCGAGTATGGGAAGTCACGTTTCTGGCCGCTGCTCAAATAGTACTTTGAGCATCAACGCTTGTGTAGCAGTAACGTCAGAACGGCAGGATTCGAATCCCATTCAAGCTGCACAAACCGTAGGGTGGGACCAGCGTAGCGCCGGCCCACCGTTTCCTGTATCCGTGGGCCGGCGCTACGCTGGTCCCACCCTACAACTGTCCGATCCAAGAACTGCTTTGCCGAGGCCAGAACGAACCTCGAAAGATGCGTTCGCGGATTTATCTGCGGTTCAAACATCACCGATCAGAATTTCAGTACATCCGGATTCACAACATTCTGCGGAGTCCCAGCAAGGAAGGCCCGGATGTTTTCAACACACCCCATCGTCAACTGGTCGATCCCTTCCTGAGTCTGATCGGCCGTATGAGGCGTCAGCACGACCTGCTCGCAGCTCAGAATCGGATGTTCGAGTGGCAGCGGTTCCTGATCAAACACATCCAGACCCGCTCCGAAAAGCGCTCCACGATGCAATGCGTCAGCCAGCGCGGCGGAATCCACAATGGCTCCTCGAGCGGTGTTGATCAGAATCGCCGTCGGCTTCATCATCGCGAGCTGTGCAGATCCAATCAGGCCGGCTGTCTTTTCTGACAGTCGAGTATGCAGAGAAATCACATCCGATGTCCGGAGTAATTCTTCCAGCTCGACATAGCGAAAGCCCAGTCGTTCTGCTTTGGAAGCATCAGGATGAAGACTCCAGGCGACGACGTTCATCCCAATCGCGCGGCACAGTCGAATCATCGCACAGCCGATGTTGCCAGTACCAATGATCCCGATCTGTTTTCCGCTCAGCGACATCCCCAAATCACCGCGCCAGCGACCGGCCTTGAGTTCGGATGTCATCCAGGCTGCTCGGCGAGCCACGGCCAGCATCAGAGCCAGAGCATGCTCAGCCACGACCGCCGCAGTTCGACCGGGAATATTGCTGACGACGATTTTTTGCTCGGTCGCAGTCGGCAGATCAATCGCGTCGTAGCCGATTCCGCAGACCGCAATCATCTTTAAATGAGGAAGCTGCTGCAGAACCGCGCGAGGAATCTTCAGGCTGCCTCGTGAGTTCAACAGAATGTCCGCATCCTTTAAACGCCGAGCCTTTTCGGCATCGTCCGCTGGGCGATCAAGGTGCAGCCGAACGTCTGCAAATTCCTCCAGCAGTTTCAGATGCGGAGAACGACTGACCATCGGCGGCGAGTCAGCGGGAATTACGATAAGTGGTTTTGCAGACATGATTCAGAGATGAGAGATGCAACAATTTGCGGAAACAGATGAGTACGCATTCTATGCCACGAGATTTATTCGACCTCGCCGGGAACAGCATTCGAATCGCCGATCTGCATCGGGAAATCTCGCACATACAGAATTCGGCCTTCCCGCTTCACGTCCGAACTGACTGTCATGTCCTGAGTGGCTGGGACAGGAGCATAGATCAGAATTCTTACACGTCCCTCAGGCAGTTCAAAGCGTTTAAGGTCTGCATAAAAGTCGTCTGCCGCGCTACGCGCGACAAGTTTCAGCAGAGACCTCTGAAAACACTCCGCGACCGGATCATTCGCTTCATCAGGATAATCAGGTCCCCGTGTTCGACCGGGCGTAAGGATTCCGGCAAAGCCGTCGTCGAACTCCCGCACCGGCGAGCAGAACGTTGTCAGCAGCGAGGCGTTTCCAGCGTAGGTCAGTTGTTTCCTGGAATCATCGGCTTTCAACGTGTGAATGCGTTTTCCGTGGACTACGAAATACTGATTGTCCTTATTCAACGGAAACTTGTCATTAAACGACAAAGTCAATGCCGTCAGTTCCGATCCGTTCTGTTCAACATTCGCAATAGTCAGACTCCAATCGTCCATCGTAAGTCGTCGACGGAAGATCATCGATTGGCTGCTGAATGGAGGAACGCGAGCAACAAAGCTGGCCGAGTTTCCGGAAGTCATAACGGCATCTGCACGCTCATCCGCAGCTCCGGATGCAAGCAGCGTCTGGCGATCTTTATCGTCGAGCGTGTAAAGATCTCCGGACGTCACAAACAGCGTTCGATACTCCAGCGAACTCCAGTGCGTCGCATCTTCCGCGCGAGCGACCGCCAGCGTATGCAGTGATGTTGTTTCTCCATAACCACGCTGACCAACGAACAGAAAAATCAGACTGAAGAAAACAGCCAGCCCTGCGATGGCTCCGTAGGTCACAAGGAAATGCAGACGACGCTGCTTCGACAGGATCCAACAGCCCGGGAAGATCAGACCCACATAACACATCGACAACAGAAAGATCAGAATCCAGGCATGGTCCGGCTGAGTCAACTCTCTCATCCACATCAAAATTTCATCGTCATTCACCGTCGCTTCTTCCTGAGCCGTATTGCCCCCGGTGCCGATCTGATTGAATGATTGTTCGGGCTCCGCCACATCCTGGGTCAGTCCTGGTGGCGTCACGACCGGAGTCACGACCTGCAGACTGAGTCCGTCTCGCTGGAAATCGTGTCGCGTCACCAGACCATTGCCGACGGGAAACTCCGGGAACGGTTCATTGAGCGGAGCGAGAATCCCGGAAAACGACAGCGTCTGATTGTTGCCGTCTTTCATCAGATGCAATTGGCCACCGGATTTCAGCCACGACAACAAAGCCTGCTGACGGGGAGCTTCCCAGTCCGGCGCATGATCCAGAAACAAGGCATGCAGCCCGTTCATCGCAGTCGCATACGGCGGAAAAATCTCCGCCGGCATATGCTTGATCGACGTCGGAGACTTTGTGGCCACTCCCTGCTGATCCAGAATCACAGCAGGCAACGAAAGCTGAGCTTCCTTGGAATCTCGATTGCGATCAAAGATGGCTCGCGGTTGATCCATCGGGTCGAATGTATATGTTTTCTCCTCCGTCTTCAGATCAAAATACCAGGTGGCCATATTGCCCAGGATGTACGGATAGAACTGTACCCAGCGACGTGAGTTCGGGCTGACGAATACGGGCTGAGTCGAAATGCCGCCGACTTCGTTGAGTGCTCCGGTGACACGTCTCAGGCGTGCTGTCGCCTCAATCGGCTGATCGCTTAGATTGTCCACCAGAATTGACAAGGGCATGAATTGGCCCGTGACAACTCGCCCATCAAACCCCCACACCACTTCAACGACACGGAGCTGCTGACTGTCCTGGGCAATCACGGTCGGGGCAAAAATGCTGCCGACAATCAAGGCCATCAAAAATATCGGCGTTGTTCTGTTCACATTGCCCCTTCCGATATGAGCGTGGCCGATGACTTTTCAATGAGCGGAGAATTCATCGGGATTCCGTCATCAAGCCGCTGCAGCAATCGCGGAGCCAGTGTTAATGTCAGGCCGCGAAAGCACACCATCATCAGGATATGCCACGCAAGGACGAGCACAGACACAAGTACGGCTGTTGATCGTAATCTGGAGAACGCATAGAACGGAGCCGTTTTAGAAATCCCCGCGAGTCTGTTTGATGCGAGGATGCTCTCATTGGCCCAGATACTTCCGTCGGGACGCATGAGACAGCAGACAGAGGACATCGTCGCCGTTAATCGTTCGATCTTCTCCTGTTGCTCGATTTCAGCTCTTGGGTCCCAGCCCTGACTTGGAAGGATAAAGTTTTCGGAGAAGCGTTGTTCCTGGATGCCAAAAAACGGGCTCAATGTGGACACTCCGAAGCTATATCCGAACTCACCCGGCGTTAACAAAAAAGCAGAGCCTGCAACCCAGACGCCCAGGACAGTGATAGCCGCCATGACAGAGCGAGCCTGTGTCGGCGAACGTAACCCCATCAGGGCCGAAAGCCAGACAATCAGATGCATTGATGTATACGTAGTTGCCGCGACCATGGCACCGTAAAAAAGAATAGTTCCAAGGGTACTCAGCGACAGACTTCGAACGATCTGCACGATATCAAAGTGCATTAACAACAGTGTCAAATGAATGGTCAGAATCGGGATAGAGAGCACAATCATCAGTCGATGAAGTCCGGCCACTTTCTGGCTGATAATTTCGCGGCTGGACATTGGCGTCGACAGCAGGGCTTCCAGCGTTTCACGAGTTCTCTCAGAAGAGATCATCGTGGAGGCTTTCATTGACAGAATCATGGCCGTAATCGCCCACATCAGAAACAGGAGTACTCGCAGGCCATCAAAGTCTGCTGACATGGAAAACGTGGCGGTGGCGAGACAAATGAAAAGCACTGGTCCTTCCAGCACAATCAGGACTCGAAACAAATACCGAGCCTTCCCGAGCGACTTCTTGGATCGTTCTCGCCAGGCAACCGGGTCAAATGCCGGCAGCGAGTCATAGTCTTTAATCAGAACGACACCGCCTGTCGTGTTGTCGTTCAGCTTTGTAAAGAACGTGTCGACCCGCTTGAAGACTCGCAACAGGACCGAGGACGAGGACACAAACGCACGGCGGATGAGAAAGAATCGAGCCAGCAGGACAAAGAACCCGGAAGCCATCAGAGACGGTACAGACATCGAGATCAGCAACATGACTCGAGTCATCAATTGGCCACCTGCGGCAGCGGAAGACTCCCGCAGTGCTTCGAACAGCATCTGTTGAAGCCATCCACGGTTCGACATGTAAACGTTGTACTCGCTCATCCCGCCAAACGCAAAATTCCAGACATCAAAAGGCGTGACCACTGGATACAGATAGCCAAAGCCCATGATTTGCGTAAACATGACAATCATTCCCACGACGATGTAGGAACAAATAAACGCCGAAGCTGTTGTGGAAAACCATGTGCTGCACAGCAATCCAATGCTGGCATAGAAAACACACTCGCACAGCAGCAGCCACAAAGTGCTCAGCAGCACTGTCGTGTCGACGCCACCCAGTGAATAGACAAACGCCAGAACTGGAAACGTGAGCAACAGAAAAGTCAGCATCGGAACCAGCCGACTGGCCAGCTTCTCCAGAATGATCGTCATCGGTGAAAGACGAGTCACGAAGAGCGTGCCCAGAGTGTTCCGCTCTTTTTCAATCGTGACAGCACCGCAAATGAGTGCTGGCATCAACAACTGAACGCTGTGGAACAACATTGGTACCAGAGCACTGAAGATAACTCCACCACTGCCGTTGAACTTATTTGGTACCCAGCCACCGCCAGGATTTGCAGTCTGCGAGATGACCTGCATCACTCGAAAGTATTGCACCATCACAATGGAAAGGATGATAATCGCCCCTGCGAAACGGACGATGTACGTTCGCCGACGATTCGACAACTCGATCAATTCTCGTCGCAGCAGCGGAAGTTCCGGAATCAGGCGAAGCAGGCTCACGCGGTTTTCCCTTCCGTCAGCTTCATGAACGCCGTCTCCATGTCCATCGCTTCGGGCTGAAACATCGTCAGCCGAGCTTTCTCCTCAACAAGTGCCTGGTGCAGATCGCCGACCGAAAGCTGATCTTCATGCAGACGAATCTCCCAGCGATCGACCTGCTTTTCTACCGTCTCGACGCCCGCGATGCGTTGCACGCGTTCCATCAGATCCGCAGCCGGATTCTCAATGCGCACGTGAACGACGCGCCGTACCTGCAATTGCCGATAGATATCATTCACCGACCCCTGCGCGACCATCTTGCCAAGTTCCACGATGCCGATTCGTGTACAGAGCTGGCTTAGTTCCGACAGAATATGACTGCTGATCAGAATTGTCTTGCCCATCTCGCGCAGGGCTTTCAATAGCTCTCGCATTTCGATTCGGGCACGAGGATCGAGGCCGCTGGAGGGTTCGTCGAGCAACAGAACCTGAGGATCATGCAGGAGAACTCGCGCAAGCGCCAGGCGTTGTTTCATTCCGCGAGACAATCCGTCGACAGGCGAATTCGCCTTGTGAGTCATGTCGGTCAGTGTCAAAACGTCGTCGATGGTTCCTTTACGTTTGGATACCGGAAGTTTGTAAGCCGCAGCAAAGAAATGCAGATACTCCAGAGCTGTCAGGTCTTCATACACTCCGAAGAAGTCCGGCACGAAGCCCATCACATCGCGGACCTTCTGAGCCTGACTCAACACATCCAGGCCACAAACCAAAGCAAGTCCGCGAAACTTAGGCTGCAGGGTCGCGAGTACTCGAAAGGTTGAAGACTTGCCCGCACCGTTTGGTCCGATGAATCCAAAAACCTCGCCCTGAGGAATGTCGAGCGATATGCCTTTCACAGCTTCAAACTTGCCGTAGCTGACTCGCAGATCCCGAATGCAAATCGCCAGAGGAGTAATCTTCCCGTTTGCCACCGGCGCTGAAGAATTTGCATTCGGAGTTGACGCGAACGCATCCGGCGAATTACTTGAGGCTTGCATAGTTCAACACATTCGTTGTTCAACGCACTTTATAGTTCAGAACAGTCAATCAAGATGTTGTACAGGACGCGGATCCTTGTCGCGTCAAATTTTGTCCAGCAATCTGGACGCAATGCCCGGCCAGGTTAAAAATCTTTGGCGGTCCGGTCTATTGCTGATGTCGGTGTACTCTTGTTTCGCGAGGAATATCTGCCCATCGATTCCGCGTTTTCGCTGAACGGCGAGCCGCAATCGGAGGCGAAATCGAGCAACGAGGCTTGCAGGCTGCCGTTAAACGATTAAATCAACACCCGGTTTGTATCCATCACTATTATCAAGCCTCGCCCCCCAAACACCGCCCCAACCGCGGATTCTAGAAGCCTCAATCAGCGATGTCGAGAAGGCCGAATAGGGAGACCTTTTCGTTTACGAAGCGAACAGCACGTAGATCAACTGCTCCGTCGGGAACTCAGTGAATCCGAGCGTTTTCAATCAAGCGGTAAACGAATGTCGTGAATTGCGGCAGGTTTTGCCGAAGGGCAGTTGCAGCAGTGTGACTGGTGCGGTCTCGCTTTCGCTCGCCAATCCCTTACGAATCCCGCCGACTTACTGTAGGGTGTGACAAGTGAGCCTTAGCGAACGCAGGCACACCAGTTGAGTCTCTGCTCAACGTAAAACCAGACCTCAAAATTGGACTGTTTCATTCTGGTGAGTCCTCTGCCGTGATGTACCTTCTCGCTGTATTTCTCCTTCTTTTCACCGCCTGGATGTTTCTCGGCTGGATGATCGGAGAATCGCGCGATATCCGGTGGATGCGAAACTGGTGTGCCGGGATTTTTGTCGTGATGGCGATTCTTATCTGCCTCGGTGGAGGAGCCGTTTTCGCACGCCGGTCGACGCAAGCCTCCTGCCGCGCATCACTCGAACAATTTGCGAGGCTGCTGGAAGAACGCGCCGAAGAGGGCCGAATTCAGGACGTTCGCGATGCGATTAGCCACCTCGCCAATCGGCCCGATGAATGGTCCAGCCATAGCCCGGATATCCTCAGCCGCATCAATGAGGTCACGCAAGCCCTCGAAAAGACGTCCTTGAACCGAGTCGCGACGAAGGCGGCCGGACAAAAAGTAGCCCAATAAGCCTGTCTTTTCGCCCTCACGAAACCGCAATTGCAGGTCGTAAAAAACTTGTCACCGTTCATCGCCCGACGACGGCGTACGGTGTATTTGTCTGGTAAGTGCGATCCTGGCCGCGTATAAATAGGTGAGAAATAAGGTCGTTCGTCGAACTGACCTGCAGGCCATTCTCTTCTTCCCTAAGCCCTGCCTCCCATTCTGCTGGACAATGTGCATGCTGATTCATGGCTCACAGATCCGAACCGCGATGGTCGCGATACTGCTGTGTCTGGGCTTCGGTTTCGCGAACGCTCAGGACGATCCTTCACAGCGGCCCCTGCCGTTGCCGGAACGTGGCGTGGCCGATCTGCCTCAGCACATGGAACTGCTGAAACGTTTGCGGTCGCTTGTAGAATCTCAGCAGAAGAATTCCGAACAAGCCCAGAAGGAATCTGACGCACTGCCGCAACTGCCCGAATTGCCGTCACCGGCTGATGCCCCTTCATCGCAGCAAAAAAAGAACGAAGCGACTCCTGAGAAATCTCCCTTTCAGCCTCAACAACTGCAGCAGTTTCAGGAAGCCCTGAAGAATCTCGCCAGCAAATTGCCGCCAGGGTTCGTGCCGCCGGATTTAAGTTCTGTGCCGCCCGATCAGCTTCGCAAAGCGATGGAGAATCCTGCGGTGCAACAGCAGATGAAGCAGATGCTGGAGCAATTCGCAAAGGACGGTGTGTTGCCAAAACCTGGCGACAACGGATCGCAGTTGCCTGTTCCGCCGCAGAATGATGCGTCAACAACTCCATCACAGAATGATGTAACACAAGAAGGTTTGCGGAAGAATGAACCACGAGAAAATAATCTGAACAATCGACCGTTACCGAGCAACCAAGAGGGTCAGAATAAGCCGTCCGAGGATGCTCAGCGAGATCCCGTGAAAAGCGATGATTCACCAGAAGTACGATCCAGGAAACCTGGCGAACAGAATGCTCCCGGTCCCGATGAATCGGCGACAGGCGAGTCTGCGCCAAGCGACTCTGAAACTACTGATTCCGCTAACGACGCTCCGCCCGGATCTCTGCGTTCTCTTCGAAGCTTCCTGAAGAAGTTGGCAGAGGATACCGGAATGAAGTCACCGGATGCTTCTCAGGACACGCCGACTCAAGGCGAATCGGGTTCCCGAGCTGCGGCAGATGAGCAAGTGATGCCACCCGAGCCGAAGAACTCATCCACCAACAACAGTTCTTCGAGCAATAGCAGCGCCGCTTCACCACGCAGGCCGCTTCGCAAACGAGAGACTTCGAAGCCCAAAACACCACCGTCGGCTGATTCCTCAATCAGTCCGGCACCAAACGCGAATCGCAATCCGTCTGGGCAGTTGCCAGGCACTTCTCCAAATCCTGTGACCCCGCCAAATACATCACCGGGAGCAGATGATCGGGAGAATTCCCCAGACGCGAATTCTTCGGACAACAGCCCTGGGCTTCCGAATCCGTCGTTTTCAAGTCCACCACAAGGGATGAAAATTGATCCCGAGACCGCGCGGAAGCAACTTGAGGATCTTCAGAAAACGCTCGAACGCATGAAGCAGCTTGATAAAGAATCGAACTCGGAGCGGTTGCCAACAGAGGAATTGCCGTCCGCGAATCGTCAGCCTGC
>CANHVD010000014.1 GCA_947463775.1 Planctomycetaceae bacterium
AGCCGTACGATCGATTCGTGCAGGAACAGTTGGCTGGCGACGAACTCTTTCCAGACAGCCCGGACGCACTGGTCGCGACCGGTTACCTGCGTCACTGGATTTATGAATACAACAACCGGGATGCTCGCGGGCAGTGGGATCTGATTCTCAATGAAGTTACCGACACAACGGGCGACGTGTTTCTTGGTGTGGGCCTGCAATGTGCCAAGTGTCATGATCACAAGTATGACCCGATTCTGCAAAAGGACTACTATCGTCTGCGTGCGTTCTTTGAAGCCATCCGTCCGGACGATAAGCGAGTCGTGGCTTCTACCGCAGAGCAAAGCAGCCATGCGGAGCAACTAAAACAGTGGGAAGCCGCTACTGCCGATATCCGCGAAAAGATTGCCGCTCTGGAAGCCCCTTATCGAGCCAAAGCGAAGCAGGATGCATTCGAGAAATTTCCGGCGGACATTCAAGAGTTGCTGAAGGCTGAGGAAGCGAAAAGGACTCCGCATGAACAACAGGTTTTTGAGATTGCCTGGCGCCAAGTCGACTACGAGTATGATGGGCTTGATAACCGGATCAAAGGCGACGACAAAGATAAGTTGCTGGCTTTGCGACGTGAACTGGCAAAGCATGACGGCTTGAAGCCCAAAGCTCTTCCCACGGCACTTGTTGTTACCGATGTCTCAAACGAGGCACCCGTAACGAAAATTCCGAAGCGGAAGACGGAAGTTGGGCCGGGAATTTTGAGCATTCTGAATCCCGATGAAATGAAGATTCCTGAGCTATCTCCACAGCAAACGACGACTGGTCGTCGTGCAGCGTTGGCTCGGTGGGTAACTGAGCCGGATAATCCACTTACAACTCGAGTGATCGTTAATAGGATCTGGCAGGGCCATTTTGGACGCGGGTTGGCTCAGAATGCCAGCGATTTTGGAACTCTGGGCGGACCTCCCACGCATCCTGAACTGCTGGATTGGTTGACACTGAACTTTGTTCGCGGTGGCTGGAGCATGAAGAATCTCCATCGCCTGATTGTCACATCGGCAACCTACCGGCAGGCGGCCGAGCATTCTCACATGGCGGAGTATCAGTTGACGGATCCGTTGAATCGCGAATACTGGCGATTCTCGACTCGACGACTGGATGCTGAGCAGATCCGTGATGCGATCCTTGCGGCTTCTGGGCAGTTGGATCTGACTCCCGGTGGTCCTGGAGTTCAGTCAGATGTTCCTCGACGTTCCATCTATATGCGTGTGATGAGGAATGAGCGAGACTCCTTGTTGGATGCATTTGATCTGCCGTTGTTTTTCTCCAGCACATCATCTCGTGACACGACGACATCGCCCGTGCAGTCGTTGTTGCTCTTCAACAGTCAGATCATGATGAACCATGGAGCGAAGTTTGCGGCGTCGCTGTTGAGCACGCAGAAGGATGCAGCAACGGCACCTTTGACCGCTGCTCGTGTGAGTGCCTTGTGGCAGCGAGCCTTCGGACGCGAACCTTCTGAGACTGAAATTCGAGATGCGGAGCAATTCCTGAGCGAACAGAAGGAGCGAATTGTTTCCGAGCGTGGAAAAGTTGATACCGCATCAATTCCGATTGGTCGATTGCCTTATCGAGATGGTCAGGCTGTGATTGTGAATCCGGAAGACAAGCCATTGAGAATGGCAATCGACTCCAATGACGCACTGAATGCCACGGAGTTTACCATTGAGGCCTGTTTCCAGATTCGATCGATCCACGAGACTGGTGCTGTGCGGGCCATTGCGGCGAAGTGGAACGGAGATTCCGGGCAGGTCGGATGGATGCTTGGTGTTACGGGGAAAGGGTCGCGACGAAAACCGCAAACGCTGGTCATGCAGTTGTTTGGAAAGTCCGTCGATGGAAGTGTCAAAGAAGCGGCGTTGTTCTCTGATCAGCATATCGAGCTGAACACTCCGTACTTTGTCGCCGTGACATTTAAACCCGCGACAACCGTTTCGGAATCCGGAGTCGTGACTTTTCACCTGAAGAATTTGGCCAACGCAGATGAGATGCTCGGATCAGTATCCGTTGCTCACAGTGTGATTGACGGTCTGCAAAACAATTCGCCGCTTACGCTGGGATTCCGGCAGGGAGGTGCAGAAAGTAGTTTTGATGGGTTGATCGACGATGTTCGGCTGTCGGCCACGGCACTTGGGGTTGAGCAGCTATTACTGAACTCCGAAGGCCCCGGACCATCGACACTGGCCTTCTGGAAATTTGAGCCGGTTCCGGGACTCCTGGAAGATTCCAGCTCTCATTCGCGTCGTCTGTCCCTCCTTCGTCAGGACTCATCCGCCGTTTCACCAGAGCAGGCCGCTCTGGCTGATCTGTGCCACGTCATTCTGAACTCCAACGAGTTTTTGTATGTGAAGTAGCGGATTTTCATCACGTAACGTGACTTCACAGCGGTTTCGCTAACGTACTGGAGACAGGCGAGGGAAAGATACCGTTCCAGTGTTTCCTCGGTGTTTTGCATGGGAAAAGTGCGCTTATCCGGTGAGGACGTGGATTGTTGAGCGAGTTTCTTGATCGCCTGTCGTGGGTTCCTTGACCGGGAAAACGGGCTTCTCAATAATCCGGCCCCTCATAGGGACGTCGTCCGATGTCCCTGCCGCATCAACACTTTCCTCGCGGGGCTCTGCCAAAATGAAGCCGGAAGAACTGATTGAATTTCGGAAGATGCTCAAACTTCTGCAGGCGCGTTTGCGGGGAGACGTCGAGCAGCTTCAGGAAGAGGCGTTTTCCGGTTCCGAAGCGGGAAATGAGTCCCGATCGTCCAATCACATGGCGGAAATGGGCTCGGATGCGTGGGATCTGGAGTTTTCTCTGCAGCTTGTGGAAAGTGATCAGGGCGTGCTGGAAGAGATCTCGCACGCTTTGAAAAAGTTTGATAATGGTACTTACGGACTTTGCGAAGCCTGCACCGAGCAGGGTAAACCGGAAGCAAAGGCTCGTATCCCCAAGGTTCGCCTGCAGGCGATTCCTCATGCTCGCAACTGTATTGAGTGTGAGAGGATCAAGGAAAAAGGTCGCTGATGAGCGCTTATCCACGGACTCGGATTGCTGTTTATTTCGTCCTGACAACCGTGGCATTGGCAACGGATTTGATCAGCAAGTCGATCATTTTCGGGCGACTCGGCGGAGTCTTTCAGGGGACAGGCTGGCTGGTTGATGGCTGGCTCAAGTTTGAGCTTCATACCAGCCTCAATGCCGGCGCGCTGTGGGGCATGGGGCAAGGTTTTGCTTCGGGGTTTGCGCTGCTGAGTATCGTAGCCGTCGTAGGGATTGTTTACTGGCTGTTCTTTCGAGCTGCTGCGGCCAGTCTTTGGTTAACGGTTGCTCTCGCTATGGTTTCTGGAGGAGCACTCGGAAACTGTTACGATCGACTCGGACTGCATGGCGAACATTTTCCGAACGATCCCGAACCCGCACTAGCCGTGAGGGACTTTTTGCGTTTCCGATTTGGGACGTATGACTATCCCATCTTCAACATTGCAGACTCATTCCTTGTCGCCGGCGCGATCATGTTGATGATTCAGTCCGTCAAGCAGGAAGAAGATTCAGTCCCGAATGAATCAACGGCTTCGGCGTAGTTGATTCGGTTTCGATAGCTCTTAGTGGTGCTCTTCGGTCAATTCAACTTCTGACTGCTCTGCCCCGACAACGGACTCGGCGGCCTTTAGTCCGAATAGCCAGAACAGCGCGGGATGCACGAAGAAGTCCAGCAATGTGGAACTGATGACACCGCCCAGAATCACGGTGGCCACGGGATAAAGGATTTCTTTGCCCGGCTGATCTGCAGCAAGGACCAGCGGGATCAGTCCGATACCCGCGGTCAGGGCCGTCATCAACACGGGGGCTAGTCGCTCCAGGCCTGCCCGGACAATCATCTCTTTGGTCCATTGTTCGCCTTCGTAACGAACCAGATGCAGGTAGTGGTTCAAAAGCAGAATTCCGTTTCGAGACGCGATGCCTGCCAACGAAATAAAGCCAACCATCGCGGCGATTGTCAGAGTCTGATGCGTCAGTACAAGAGCTGCGACGGATCCGATAAAGGCCATCGGAAGAGCAGCCATGACCTGCAACGACAGGTTGACTGATCGAAACATTGTGAACAGCACAAGGAAGACACCCAGCATTGCAACCAGAAACAGGAGTCCAAGCATGCGAGAGGCTTTTTGCTGGCTCTCGAACTGTCCGGCGAACTCTATGTAGTAACCCTGTGGCAGCGATGATTGCAGATCTTTTAGTTTCGCCTGAATCTCCTGCACGACATCAACGAGACCTCGATCTGCCACGTTGCACTGTACGACTATTCGACGGCGGACTTTTTCTCGATTGATCGTATTCGGGCCGCCGGATTCATAGATCCTGGCCACGGCTTCCAATGGTACCTGCCCACCTTCTGGCAGATCGATCGCGAGGCGTCGCAAAGTATCGAGGTTTTCGCGGGCGTCTTCTTCCAGACGCAGGACGAGATCGAAAGATCGCTGGCCTTGAAGAATCTCGGAGATACTGTGCCCGTTCATGGCGGTTTCGATGAACTCATTCACATCGGCCGCACTCAATCCATACTGGAGCAGACGGTCTCGGTCCAGTTCGATCCGTAATTGAGGCACCGTTGTTTGCTGTTCAACAATAAGATCTTTGACGCCGGGAACTGCTGAAATCACGCCTTTGACTTCGTCCGCTTTACGCCGCAGGATCTCAAGGTCGTCTCCGAAGATCTTGATCCCAATCTGAGCCTTTACACCTGACAGCATGTGCGAGATCAGATGTGAGATGGGCTGTTCAACGGCCGTGACGATGCCCGGGATGTCAGCCATGGCCTCGCGAAGTTCTTCTAATTGCTCTTCGCGATTGCGAGTTGACTGTGGATCCATTTCCAGGATGTATTCGCTGGCGCTGACAGGTTCGGCATGTTCATCCAGTTCCGCGCGGCCCGTTCGTCGGACGATCGAGACTACGTCCGATACTGCCTGTAGTCGTTCTTCAACGGTCTGATTGATTTGGTTACTCGTGGCCAGAGATGTTCCTGGAGGCAGCAGGACATTCAGTTGCACGGCCCCTTCATTGAATGCTGGCAGGAAGTCTCGATCCAGTCTCACCACAAACAATCCTGCCACCGCAACTGCAATCACTACGACCGCCAGATTGAGCCGTGGGAAGGCGAGACTAAAGCGAATGACTTTGTCGGCGATCCATTTCAGACGTCTGAGCAGTGGTCCATCTTTCTCAGCATGGCTGGCAGTTTCATGTCCCAGCAACCAGTAGGAAAGAATGGGTGTTACGGTCAGAGACACGATCAGAGAAGAAAAGATGGAGACGACATAGGCAACACCCAGAGGAGTAAACAGACGCCCTTCCATGCCCTCCAGAGCGAACAGCGGGATGAAGACCAGACACACAATCAATGTGCTGAACACGATTGAATTTCTGACTTCGGTACTCGCCCGATAAACGACCAGCAGAGGTGGTAACGGTGATGAAGATTCACGGTTTTCTCGCAGACGGCGGAAGATGTTTTCGACGTCAACGATGGCGTCGTCGACAAGTTCTCCGATGGCAACGGCAAGGCCGCCAAGCGTCATCGTGTTGATCGACATCCCTGTGATCTTAAACACGATAACCGTCATCACCAGCGATAGAGGAATCGCCGTGAGTGAGATAAACGTGGTGCGAAAATTCATTAGAAACAGAAACAGAATGATCACCACCAGAATGCCGCCATCTCGCAGCGCTTCGATCACATTGTGGATCGCTCGATCAATGAATGATTCCTGCGAATACATGGGTTCGATCTGGTAGTCATCAGGCAGCGAGGCTTTCAGTTCCTGAATGGCAGCCATGATTTTCTTTGTGATTTCTCGAGTATCCGCCCCCGGCTGTTTACTGATCGTCATTACCACAGACGGACCGCCTTCGAACTGGCCCGGTTCACCAGTGTCGGCATTGTTGGGTAACCGTCGATAAGCACTGCTGTCGCCACGCTTGGCTTGAGCCGCCTCGGTAATCCTTGCGACCTGAGCTAACGCGACGGGTCGACCATCACGAATGGTGATGACAACCTTCTGCAGATCTTCAACGGTCTGAATTCTTCCAAGTCCGCGCACGAGTAGTTCATTGGGGCCCTGCTGATCGAGATAGCCACCGGTAGCATTCTGATTGCTGCGTTGCAGCGCTTCGCGGATCTGTCCCAGCGTAACGCCGTAATGTTGCAGAGATGATGGTTCCACCAGAACGTGAAACTGCTTGCGGCCGCCTCCCATGGTGAAAACCTGGGCGACTCCGGGAATGGTCAGGAGTCGTTGACCGATTACCCAGTCCGCCTGAGTTCGTAGTTCCACAGGATCCGTCTTGCTGTCTCGGCTCCACATACCCAGAACCAGAATTTGTCCCATAATGGACGAAACAGGCCCCAGTTGAGGCCGGACCCCCGGCGGCATTCTGTCGCTGACCGCCGCCAGTCGTTCGTTCACAATCTGGCGGTCGACGTAGATATCGCTGCCAAAGCCAAACTCCACATTGATGACGGCAAGTCCGATGCCTGATGTGCTGCGAACAGCCTGAACGCCCTGAGCTCCATTCAATGCGGTTTCGAGTGGAAACGTGATGCGAGTTTCCACTTCCTCAGGTGCAAGGCCAGGAGCCTCTACCATGACCACGACACGCGGTCGATCGAGATCCGGAAAGACGTCGATCGGCATTTTCAGGGCCGCCCAGGAGCCGTAGCCCAGCAGGAAGATTGCAACTGCAATCGTCAGCAGTCGTTGGTGCAATGCAAATCGGATGATGGCGTTGAGCATGGAAGTACCGGTGATACGGAGTGATTCGTCTTGAGGTCTGGACGCAACAGCAGTCTGTTACCTGGCAATGGCGGATTGAAGAACTGGGCCTTACCGAGCCACCTAGTGATTGTGGCCTGCGTGTGGATCGATCCCACCGCCAGCTTTATTGCGTACAGCCATCTGCATCTGGTGAGCGTTGCGCAGAGCAATCACGTCACCCGGGAATAACGCTCCATCATTGGCGAGAACAACAGACGATTGATCCTTGTGAATCACATGAACCGGGATCCGATCGAAGTGTTCTCCGTTCTGTTGGAAGACAAACGACTCCGCGCCTTCCTGAGCCACCGCATCGACCGGAACGACGATCTGATCTTTCCACTCTTCCACAGGAATCATCAGCTGCAGGCGTTGTCCGGGTTTGTATTTCCATGAGACAAACCGATTCCCTTCGTCGTCTTTCTGATCTCGAATGATTTCGTTTTCAAGGTCGACAAAGAACTTCAGAGTGCGAGCGGTTTCATCAATTTCGCTGGCGATGAAAGAGATCGGTAAATTGTTCAACGTGATTCCGTCTGCGAACAGTGCCTGAGCCTTCCAGTTATTTGCTGTCGCTTTACTGATCGCATCGGCATCCTGCTCGAACGCACGTCCTTCGAAGTACAATCGGCTGTAGTCCGCCAGTGAACACAGCTTTCCGCCCTGTTCAATAGACTGTCCATGTTGCACATCCATTGATTCGATGATCAGGGGAGCCGCAGGATTCTTATTCAGTGCGACGGGGCGATAGACATCATTACCCGAAAGTTTCAGTTCATTCTGAATCTGTTTGTTTTCAGGCACGGTGACGCTTAGTTCACTTAGAAGTCTTCGGTCCTTTTCGATTTGAGAAACCTGTCGTTCAGACAGTCCATGAAGTCTCAGTGCCTCGCGCTGTGCTCCCAGCAGGGCTTCCAGTTTTTCTTTGGCGTATTGGTGCTCCAGTACAGAGCGTGGAGGAATCACGCCGCTGTCGACGCCGGCCTGCAATCGTTTGAGTTCTCTCTCTTCAACATCCAGTTCACCGAGTGCTCGCACGAATTCAGACTGTGACGCAACAAGTTCTTCGTGAGTCAGTCTGATTTGAAACAAGGGAGCCCCGGGTTCTACCGCTGATCCCGGAACTGCAGACACTTGTGTGACAACTCCTGTCATTGGCGTGGAAACCTGAACGACTGTCCGTCCGGGACGCTCAACGATCACCGCTGGCACAGAGATCGTTCGATAGTACGTGGCGGTTGTAATGGGTTTGAGAAACTCGGCCGTCAACCCAAGATTCTTCATCGCTTGTGCCGACAGTTCCAGTGATTCCACTTCAGCATGAGCAGCATGTTCCTCATGTCCCGCATGAGCATGCTCATTATGGCCATGCTCGTCGTGCGCATGATCATCTTTCGCTGTCGCAGATTTCCCCACCATTTGATCGACCTTCGTGTTCAGCGAAGTCCACCAGAGGTTGCGTGAGGCATAAGCACCGCCAGCGAGTGCGCAGAGCATCAGGAGTTGAACCGGACGACTGGTCAGTTTTGAGCGAGAAGTATTCATCAGCGGAGATGTCCGATTAAAGCAGAGTATGAAATCTTTTGTGCATGAATCAAAGATTGCTGCACACCGAACCGTGCGAAGGAAGTTTGCGTGATGTTGCCGCGGCTTGTCGGGAGCGATGGGTTGCGGGCCAGTCATGCACGGGCAGAAATAGAATCTGACAGTGCGACAAGAAAGAGCGGCGGCGGATGCAGCAGAATTCAGGTGCTTGAAATGGAAGCGAGGCTCACCTGAAATCAGGCGATAGGCAAGCTGTACATCAAGTACGCCAGACTTGGATTCTCGCGCAGAATGCGGGCGCGTAGGTGTCGCCGGAGAGAGTTGGGCAAAGGCAATAATCCGCCTTCACCACAGATCCTGCGTTCGCATCGGCTTGCGGAGCGACAATCCAGAAGCCAAATTCCGGAGGAGCCACGATCGCAACTACATTGGTTGCGACAAAGCGGCACTCGGTGTGATCGCATTCGCTGGAATGCTTGTCATGTGACACCGGCGATTCAGAATCCGACGACTGGTGGTGCGAGTGGCCCGGAGCATGTGAATGCCCGCAGTGCGTGGAATGCTGGGTCTCAGAGGTCTCGACACAATGACTCATGCAACCGTGGACATGATGCCAGCCGCATCCATAGACGCTGTGTAACAGCATCGTCAGAAGCGTCAAGCATCGAAAAAACACGGCCACAGGAACACTCCAGTGCGAGCTGACCTCGTACGGTTTGGAGATAAATCCAGGGAAAACCGCGTGGTCAACAACTGATGCAACTCTACATCATAGATCCCATGGCGCGAATATGAAGATGTTGCTTTTGCTCAACTGCGGTTTTGTGCTGATCGGGTTTTCCCCCGGAGTTGGGCCGGATGATCAGGGGGTTTCCAGGGCATTCTTGAGTCGCATGAAGTTACCGTGGATTCGTGCGAAAACGCTGTTCGATGAATCCTGCAGCGGATACTCGCAGAGATCTATTCGGATCACGGTGAATCCAACCCCGGTAGCGAATGTGGCCGTCGATTCTGGTTGAAGTGAATTCAGCAGGAAGAAACGAGGCTGGTTTTTCGGCAGTTTATCCGCCAGGGCAGTCAACTCATCTTTCGCTCTGGATGTCAGTTCCTGAGATTCATCCCAGTGAACATATTGGAACTCCAAGCCCAGCTTGCTGGTCAGGTAATGATAGTTTGGGCTATCGCCAACCATAGTGATTTTCTGAGCGGAGGTTTTCTCAGAAATCTCTGCAGCGAGTTCTTGAGTTTTCGCAAGCTGCATCTTGATCATCGTTAACGCTGCGGTGATCTTGTTGGATGCTGCTGGATCCAATTCCACAAAGAGATCTGCAACCCGAATGCATTGCGATTCGGCGAGTTCCGGGTCCAGCCAGGTGGCCCACACGGTTCCGGGATGAGCATGTTTACCTTCGGGGCCGTGTTGATGAGTGATTGCGTCCGGAATTCGGATGAATTCGGAGTAGTATCCAGCCGCCGTGTCCTTCAGGCGCGAGCCCGGCAGTGAGATTCGATCCTTCCACGGCTCATAGCCCGCGCCGCTGATCAGAATCATGTCGGCATTCTGGAGACGCTTTACATCGTCTTTCTGCGGCTTCCAGTTGCGAGACGCGATGTTATCCGGAGTAATCTTGTGCACTTCGATGTGGTCACCAGCAAGTAAGTCAGCCACCTCGAAAAGTGGCTGACTTGTGACCATTACGACTGGATTCTTGTCGGCGGTGGAATTGCTCGATCGGTCAGTCGATGAGCTGTCCTTGACGTCGCCGCATCCAAAGATGAGCAAGCAGGCCGTCAGAATGAAGCCCCAGGAACGCATCATCGACTCCATCAGTCAGTTGATTTAGTCGCCGTTTCGTTTGGATTGCTGGCTTCAGCCAGCAATCCACCGCAACCACAAGTGTCGATGCCAACTGTAGCCGGCACCACGAATCAAATCGACGCGCTACCAACAAGGTTTACTTCAGGTTCTTTGCCAGCAGCTCCGCAATCTGAACGGCGTTCGTCGCCGCACCTTTGCGAAGATTGTCGGAGACGCACCAGAACGTGATGGCATTCGGATTCGACATGTCCTTACGAATTCGGCCAATGAAGACGTCATCGCTGCCATCACAGGTGGACGGCATCGGGTATTGGCTGTTGGCCGGATCATCGACGACTGTAATGCCAGGCGTTGCCGCGAAGAGCCGGCGAGCTTCTTCCACAGAGACTGGGCGTTCCGTTTCCACGTTGATTGTTTCGCTGTGACAGTTCGAAACAGGAATTCGAATACAAGTGGCGCAGACCTGAATGGATTCATCCCCCAGGATCTTGCGAGTTTCGTAGACCATCTTCAGCTCTTCGCTGGTGTATCCATCGTCCTTGAAACTGCCGATCTGTGGGATTGCGTTGAACGCGATTGGATACTTGAAGACCTGGTACTGATAGTCTTTGCCTTCCAGATGCGCGCGGGAGCCGTCGATAAGGTCGGCGGTACCCTGCAGTCCCGCTCCACTGGTGGCCTGATAGGTGCTGACGATCACGCGACGCACTTTTGCGGCATCATGTAATGGCTTCAGAGCCAGCACCATCTGAGTCGTTGAACAATTTGGACTCGCGATAATTCCTTTGGCATTCAAAGCCGCCTCAGGATTAATCTCCGGGACGACGAGAGCCACGTCGGGCTTCATACGCCAGAAGCCGGATTCGTCGATGACCTTGCAACCAGCTTTGATGGCTGATGGCAGAAACTCGGCGGCGGTCTCATCCGGAGTGCTTGCGATGAGCAGGTCGATTCCTTTGAAACAGTCGTGAGTCAGTTCTTCCACTGTGATCGTGCTTCCGTTGAATTCCACTTTCTGGCCGGCGCTGCGGGCCGATGCGAGGAAGCGGAAGTTCTTTGCGGGGAATTTTCGTTCCTGCAGAAGCTGAAGAATGATTCGCCCTACGGCACCAGTCGCGCCAACGACGGCCACAGTGTTAAACACGGAATAATCCTTTCGAAACGGAAAGACAGCTCAGGGGAGCGGTGGAAGAAGTCAGCGAATTGTCGGTGGTAGCCCGTTTTCCAGACCACCAACGTACATGGGCTGTTCCTTTTGGGAGCGGGAAAATATCCTTCCCGGTGAGAATTTCCAATTCCGGCAGACAAACTGAGCATTCTCCCGACTTTTGACAATGCCGTGAACCAAACCGAAGCCTCCGAATTTCAGGCTCGTTTCAAAATCTGCGTTGGTCGCCTGACGCTGGAGCCGGAGCGCGCGCTGACGGAGATGTTCGACCTGGCGGCTCAGCGACTGGTTCGGTTTGCCGTCACAATTACTGGAAATCAGCCGGATGCAGAGGATGCACTGCAGGGGGCGTTTTCCCGCATTGCCTTTCGACCTCGGTTACTGGCGAATGCGGATGCTCCCTGGCCGTATTTGATTCGTTCGGTGAGAAACGAAGCACTGCGGATTATCCAAAAGAGACGAGGCAGTGGATATGAAACGCCGGATCGAGGTTCCAGCGAGGAAAGCGTGGAGGCTCAGGTCGTTCAGGAAGAAACGGCGGACAGTGTTCGAAGAGTGCTGCAATCCCTTCCCAAGTCTCAGTATGAGGTTGTCATTCTTAAGCATTGGGAAGAACTAACGTTTGCCGAAATCGCCGAAGCATTGGGATTGTCACAGAATACTGTGGCCAGCCGATACCGATATGCGATGGAAAAGCTTCAAAGAAGTCTTGAACCCCTTATAAAATAGTTATCCCCACCCCAAAAATCCTGCCATGATTTTGTTCTCTTCAATGGACAAGTGAATCCAATGATCGATCCTGTCAAACGAATCACCGAACCTTTGCTTCCGGAGCATCAACTCCTGCGTGAAGTCGGTACGATGCCGCAGTTGTCTGGCGATCTGCGTTCCCGCGTCGTTGTCGATATTCGTCGTCAGGTCCGCTACGGCCGTTGGGCGGATCGACTTAGAATTGCTGCGGCGGTGTTGGCTGCAAGTTTATTGGTTTGCCTCGTCTGGAAGTTTCGCTGGACTGGTCAGGATCAGGTTGCCGAGCAGAAGCCGGTTGAGATTAAGGCACCAGTCGCTGTCCCTGCTCCGCCGTCGTCTGGAGTTTATTCCAGCAGTCCGGCTCCACCGGCTGAGCCTTCCAAGGTGCCTCAGGGAGGCCCATCATCTCTTCCAGACATGCGAGAAATGCAGCAATTGAATCGGCTGATTGAGGATATTCAGGGGCGGAACAACGTCCTTTGTGGGCTCGTGCCGATCTGGTGAAAAAGCGCGGGCCGGGTACCTCTAGAATCCGGGAGTTCGGCGTTTGGCGAACGGCCCTCGGAGCGTGCCTTCTACTTTATTGAATGGTAGTAACGATACGCGAAAACCTGATTTGCGTACTGACATCAACTCGGTACCATGTCGTTCGGCAAAGCATGAGTCGTTTTACCAATGGTGCGGGTGGCTGGCGACCGAAGTCATTTTCGGAAAGCAATCTCCCGGTATGACGGGATGAACTGATGAGCCTCAATCAGTTTCCAAAGCTGTCTCATCCGAGCGTTTCTCGCAGGACCGCTGTTCAGGCTGGATCCATCGGGCTGCTTGGACTGGGAAGCAATCATTTGGCGGGACTGCGAGCGTCCGATTCTGCTGTCGGTTTCACAGGGACCGCTAAAACCTGCATCTATGTTTTCCTTTCCGGTGGTCTGTCTCAGTACGAGAGCTTTGATCCGAAGCCCAATGCTCCTGCAGAAGTACGCGGCGAATTTTCGTCGATTTCAACTCAAACGTCTGGATTGGAGATTACGGAGCACCTGCCTGGGCTGGCAAAACGGAGTCAACTCTGGTCTGTCGTGCGGTCACTGACGCACTCGACGAATGAGCATACGCTGGGGCATTATTATATGCTTACTGGCCGTAGTGGGCCGACACCGGGATTTCGCGGCGATCGCCAGCCTCGTAGCAGCGATTTCCCTTCGATTGCCTCGACGATTGGCGATGCCATTCCGGCTCGCAGCAATCTGCCGCCCGCGATTGTACTGCCCGAGAGATTGGTGCATTGGTCCGGCGGTACCATTCCCGGAGCATATGGTGGCCTGATGGGATCTCATCGAGATCCGTTTTTTGTCGAAGCTTCTCCGTACGGCAATCCCTTTTGGCGCGGGGCTTATCCGGAGTACACGTTTCCCAACGAAACAAAAAAGGCGCCGACCTCGCCGGATGATCGAGTGTACCAGGCTCCAAGTCTGGCTCTGTCACCGGGCATGACAATGAAAAGGATGAACTCTCGAACCAGTCTGTTGACTTCGATTGATCGTCAGCGGCGAGAGCTGGAACAATCTGCGGCTGGCCGACATTACGATGAGTTCCGGCAATCCGCGATTTCGTTGCTTTCGGAGCCGACAGTACGCAATTCGTTCGATGTGACGAATGCGGACGCTAAGACTCAGGAACGATATGGACGCAACAGCTTTGGCTGGTCACTGTTGATGGCTCGCCGATTGGTTGAGGCTGGCGTGAACCTGATCCAGGTGAATCTTGGCAATAACGAAACCTGGGATACTCACGGGGACATCTTTTATCGCATGAAGAACAAGCTGCTGCCGCCAACAGATCAGGCGTTGTCAGCTCTGTTAGATGATCTGCAGAGTCTGGGACTGCTCGACACGACATTGATCGTGATGGGCAGCGAGTTTGGACGAACTGCGAAACTGTCGACGCTCTCTGACTCATTTCCTCATGCCGGGCGTGATCACTGGGGCGCGGTGCAGAGCGTGTTCTTTGCGGGCGGTGGTGTTCAAGGAGGCCGAGTGATAGGTTCGTCCGATGAATTGGGAGCTTATCCTGCGACGAGTCCTTTCAAGCCCGAGAACATGGCGGCCACGATGTACAGTGCTCTGGGTATTCCGGCCACGGCAGTCTGGAACGACGAATTCGAGCGACCGCATCAGGTCTATTACGGCGAGCCAATTACAGAGCTGATGTAAGCGCGAACAACGAATCCGCTTCGCCTGTGATTCGCTATTTGTCCGAACCATGAATCGAACATGCCCGATACTGCGGCGTGCAGATCGGGCGATGTGATGGTTTGTCATTCGGATCAAATTCAAGTTGGACGAGTGTTGTGATCGGTTCTGGTTGAACGCGATCGCATGCCTCGCAACTTTGATCAAATTGGCGGCAATCCCGGTCCGTCGCCGTTTCCAGACTTCTCACCTGGGTCATTGCAGATGATGGTCAAGTTTGCGTCGCAGTCACAGGTGTCAGCGCGGTCAGTGTAAGCGGCGCCGTATGTACGAGCGCTGAACTGATTGGCTCCTTTTGAGCTGCCGAAACCGGAATGATTGTAGGATTGATTAAGGTTGCCAAAAGCACTGGAGAGATCGCTGAGTTCTCCCACGATCGCACATTGAAGTTCGACCATTCCAACCAGAAGTCCCAATACAAGGATCGTACAAACGAGGACAAGTTCAGCGGAGAGGATTACACCGGACTCGTCGTTCCAGAGTGTTTTGAGAACGGACATTGAGAAATCACCTGAGGGGAAAATGATGAAGATCGGGGCGGCCTTCATGGCTCAACCGGAAAAAAGAAAAGGCAGGGACCAAGTCCCTGCCTTTTCAAATTTTGAGCAGACGCTCACTGCGTGGGCAGTGATTACTTCTGAACTTCACCGATGTCGGTGCAAACGATGCTCAGGTTAGCGTCGCAGTCGCAGGTGTCAGCACGGTCGGTGTAAGCAGCACCGTAAGTGCGGGCCTTGAACTGATTTCCGCCCTTTGAGCTACCGAAACCAGATGTCTCGTAAGACTGGTTCAGGTTACCGAAAGCGCTTGACAGGTCGCTCAGTTCGGCAACGATTGAGCACTGCAGCTCAACGAGACCAACGATCATGCCGAGAACCAGGATCGTGCTGACGAGCACGAGTTCAGCGGACAGAATTACACCAGCTTCATCATTCCAGAGAGTCTTCAACATTGTAGAGATCTTTCAACATAATCAGAGAGAGAAACGAGAGAGAGTTATGCCCGGCAACTGGTCGTGTGGAGGAATGTCTTTGGCCAAAGCTCATTCATTCACGTAAGTCGCAGACTCCGCAGGCTTCACAGCATTCATCCCGTTTGCTGTCTCAGCATCACACAGAGTTACCTGACACGATGATGAGGAATGCCAACACCGTGCCATCAGGCTCGAATCTCTTTTTTCCCTAAGGGGTTTCCCTTCGAGACGTCGTGTAAGTGCTTAACTTTAAAGCACTTGGGCCGTTTCGTTTTGGGTAGGTGTTTCCCTGCGTTTACGCATTGAGTGGCAACTGTGCCAAAGGACGTCGACACAATGCATAGTCTAATTGTCAACGTTTCTTTACAGACACTTCAGGGCTTGCTCTGGAGACAAGCCCTTTACGACTTCCACATGGCCGATGCGGGATGGCAGCACGAATCTCAGTTCGCGGCCCTCCGTCTTCTTGTCCAGCATCATGCAACTGACGATGTCCTGCTGTCGAGTCTGAAGCTCTTTGGGAACAGCGACAGGAAGTCCTAGTTGAGTTAGTAATTCAGTTTGACGATCAGTCTCTTTGGACGTGATGCGGTTTAAGGATTCAGCCAATCGGCTGGCGCAGATCATTCCGATAGAGACGGCTTCGCCGTGCAGGAGTCCGCCATAACCAGAGAGTGCTTCAAAGGCATGGCCGAAGGTATGGCCATAATTCAGCACGGCCCGCAGACCGGTGGTTTCATACTCGTCCTGGCGAACTACGTCGGCTTTCAGTTCGCAACTGCGGGCAACGACATGCCGCAAAACTTCCGGAATGCGCGCGTTCAGGCCCTGTACGTTTTTCTCGAGGTAATCAAAGAATTCGTGATCGAGGATGACTCCATACTTCACGACCTCGGCCAGCCCGGATCGATACTCGCGGTCGGGAAGCGTGGCCAGTGTCTTGAGGTCAATCAGAACTCCAATTGGCTGATGAAACGCACCGATCAGGTTTTTTCCTCGAGGATGATTGATGCCGGTTTTTCCACCGACAGAACTGTCCACCATTGACAGGAGCGTTGTGGGAACCTGAACAAATCGCAGTCCGCGAGCGTATGTCGCCGCCACAAAGCCCGCCAGATCGCCGGTTACTCCACCTCCGACTGCCACGACAATCGTACGTCGATCGGCTGCCATGTCGACGAGCTGATCATAGAGCAACTGCATTTGAGCATAGGACTTTGACTGCTCACCGGACGGCACAATGGCTGTGCGAACTTCGGCTCCAGCTGCTTCCAGGCTTTTCTGAACAGTAACGCCGTGAGGATTCTGTACTGAGGCATCGGATACGACCAAAAATCGCAATTTCCCGACGTTATCCGCATTTGTCCATGAACCCAAAGCGGCTGCCGCCGCTGATAGACAGCCTTCGCCAATTCCAATCTCGTAACTGCGTGAACCCAGCTCAACGTGAACAGAACGAGTCCAAAGGGCGGCGGAATTCATCGGGATACTCAAATTCGTGAAGAGTCTGGCAGGATGTCACCGAATCGGCGAATCCGGGATCGGAACCATCAGGACGGTTGAAAGATCCCGGAAGAATCACGGAAACTATAGCTGCGGTGCTGACAGTCAACCACCGCTCACGCTTCTGGAGTCTGGAAACATCAATGCTGGCAAAACGCATCATTCCCTGTCTTGACGTTCATGCAGGTCGAGTCGTCAAGGGGGTCAATTTTGTCAATCTGCAGGATGCCGGCGATCCCGTCGAGATTGCTCGCAAGTACGAGCAGCAGGGGGCGGATGAACTGGTGTTTCTGGACATCACCGCCAGCCACGAACAGCGTGACATCATTCTGGGTGTTGTCGCGAGAACTTCCGAAGAGGTCTTTATGCCGCTTACCGTCGGGGGCGGAATCAGGACTGTCGACGATATCCGACGATTGCTGAATGCGGGATGTGACAAGGTTTCCATCAATTCGATGGCGGTCAAGAGTCCGGATTTCGTTCGCGAAGCGGCTTTGAAGTTCGGAAGTCAGTGCATTGTGGTCAACATTGATCCAAAGCGGATTCAGAAGGACGGTAAGGAATTCTGGGACGTACACATCAACGGCGGACGCATTCCGACCGGTCTTCAGGCTGTCGAATGGGCACAGGAAGTAGAGCGATTGGGGGCCGGGGAAATCGTTCTGACGTGCATGGATGCGGATGGAACGAAAGACGGTTACGACCTTGAGATTACTCGCGCGGTGGCCGATGCGGTCAAGATTCCAGTCGTCGCGAGCGGCGGAGCTGGATGCCCGGAGCATCTTTATCAGGCTGTAACTGAGGGCGGTGCCAGTGCGGCACTGGCTGCCAGCATCTTCCACTATGGTACGTATACGATAGAGGAAACCAAACAGTTCATGGCCGATCGCGGGGTTCCGGTGCGTATGTTGCGTTCCTGAACCGATGCTCGCGTATGGCGGCGAAAAGCGGGATTCACCACAGAGGTCACAGAGACCACTGAGGTGAACCACCGAGCCGGGCTTGCAGTATGTTGATCTAATCGCCTCCGACTCCGTGTCGGGGGTTGATCGGCTTTTGCACCAGCAAAGAATGGAGAATGGAAAGTGGTGCAAAGGCCCGCAGGCCCCTGAGGCAGGCTCAGGGGGATTTAGTCGCCACGACTGCAGGCAGCTCGAAAACCTCGATCCTACTTCTTCTTTCCGTTGTTCTTGCCCTTTTTGTCGCTCTTTTCGCGTTGCTGCTCAGCATTCTTCTGAGCATCGGCAGCAGCATCGAGAAGTCTTTGCAGGAAGCCCGGCGGTTTGGCGGCAGTCGTTGTAGGTGCTGGAGCTGACGAGTTCTTTGCTGACTTCGTAGTTGGCTGCTCATCAGGCATGATGACTTGTACGCCCGGTCCTGCTGGCGTCAGTTTTCCAGTTCCCAACAGTTTTCGCTCCGCGATACTCCATAGGCTGGACGCGATAAAGTACAGACACAGACCCGCTGGTTGATGCCAGAACATGATGCCCATGACGCCCGTCATCATGTTCATCATCTTGTACTGCATTTCCTGCTGTTCATCCTGAGCAGGCGGCATAAACATTTTCTGTTGAGTCAGAAACAGAGCGACGGTACACAGCGGCAGGATGCTGAAGTCAGCACCAAGACCAAACGGCAATGCAAACGGCAGGCGGAACAAAGCGTCGGGACCAGCCAAATTCTCAATCCACAAGAAGCTTTGCAGACGCAGGTCAACGGCTGAGTTCAGAGCCGTATAAAGCCCAACAAAAATTGGCAACTGAAGGAACAGAGGCAAGCATCCGCTCAGCGGATTGATGCCATTCTTCCGCCAAAGTTCCATCTGAGCGCGAGCCAGTTTCTCTTTATCGTCCGCATACTTTTCCTTCAACAGAGTCAATTGCGGCTGCAGTTCTTTCTGCCTCGCAGCCATAATAGCCTGCTTGCGTGAGAGCGGAAACAAACAGCCTCGGACAAGCACTGTCAGCGACACAATGGCCAGATAGTATGGCATGCCGATGCTGAAGAAGGTGTCGAGCAAATAGTGCATGAAACGAGCTACAAAACCAAACATCCCGTAGTTCAGCACCTGGCTCGCCTGGAATGGCAGAGGGTCCAGTAACTCACGATGTTTTGGCCCCACGAAGAATGCATACTTGTGGACGACAGCATCATTTTTGGCCTGCAAAACAATCGGCATCGACGCCATTCGCAGGCTGATGTCCGACTTCCGTGGTTCTCCTGAATGGCGAGCAATCAGCACTGGGTAAGTGCGTTCCAACCATTTCTTTTCCGCCTGTTCTTCCGGAGTTCTGTCATCCAGCGGCGCCACCAGGGCCGCGAAGAACTGAACATCAATGCCGGCATAGCGGAAGGCTGACGTCCATTCATGATCTTCACGTAGTTTGTTCTTTTGTTCTGCTGATGTGGACGGTCGGCCAAGTTCATCGTCAAGGTCGTCGCAGTAGTCGGCAACAGCGCTGGCTGCGAGTGTCGCTGCTTTGGTACCATCAACAAACTCGAGGTGCAGGTCGCGATACTTGGAAGTATGTTCTTCATTCTCGAAGAGCACTCCCACCGGCCCCTGAATCTCGTAATCAAACGTGCGCGGTGAATCGCTCAGGTTGATAACTTCCAGAGCGATCTCGAGAGTATAAAAGGATGGATTAGAGTGCCAGGCCTGGACAAGATCCCTGCCTTTGACCTTCAGGCGAGGCAGTGAGAACGTCTTGCGAACACGTAAAGTCCCGTCAGGGGAGTCGTACTCGAAGATCGCCTTGGCCTGCGTGTCTGTTTCAGTCTTCTCAACCAGCTTCCAGTTTGCGGACTCAAGCGTTTGTTTTTTTGACGCCAGTTGACGATCGATGACCAGGATTGCTGTGGAAAAGGTTTTGTCGTCAGTCAGGTTGTTGCCGACAATTCGAGCAGGAACCTTCCTGTCTTGCAGATCTTTGTATTGCGGGGCGGTCAACGAGACACTCGCGACAGACGCACCGGCCGATGTTAAATCGACATTCAATGCATAACCGCTCTCAGGATCTGATGAGCCGAGGGTGACTTTCTCCAGAGGATGTTCAGGAATTACCAACTCCGATGTTGGCTTCTCCTCTGTCGTTCCGACCGCACTCAGTTCCCCGCTGCTGCTGCCAGAATCGGCTTCATCGGCGACAATTGGTGCGGCGGGTTTCTTCACGGGGATTGGAAAAAACTTCGGCTGAACGACGGCGGTCCACAGCCAGAGGAAGGCCATCGAAGTCAGCAGGAACGAGAAAAGTCGGCGATTTTCCATAAGGGCAGATCGCGAGATGACTCGCGAATTCCATAAAAATGCGTTCAAAGTGCCACAGACCGCGTGCAGAGGCAGGCTCGGTCCATGTTGTGGAGCAAATTCCGGGCGCAGAGTCTCTGCGCCCACGTCCAGCGGCTGGAAACAAGCGGGGAAAGATAACCGATGCAAACGCAGGCGTGTATTGTCGGATCTGGAGAACTCCGTTTTCCCCGGAGTTTTCACCCGAAAACTCATTAGGCAGAGGACTGGGAAGTCTGTGCCAGTTCGCTGGTGAATAGGGATTGTTGGCGTTAAAAGGCTGGAAACATCCTCCTTCCGCCCGCCTCAGAGTCCTTCTTGTTTGATAGAAAGCCGCCTCCGTGATCACTGCTTGCCGCCATATTTTCCTCAGCGCTGCGGTGTTATGCGTTGCTTCCGCCTCGGCTTTGGTGGCGGATGGCCCGTATTCAACGACGGCTCCAGTGCCAGACAGCTTTCGCGCCGGTTTTGAGAGCATCACGGAAAAAGAATCTGAGGAACTGCTGTCCACTTTGGTGGAAGGGGAAATGTCGGGGCGAGGCACAGGGCAGGAAGGCTACTTCAAGGCTGCAGCCTGGTTCGCATCAAAGCTGGAGTCCTATGGGTTCCAGCCCGGCGGGCCAGGTGGATCATGGTATCAGGGTGTTCCCTTCATCAAATTGTCGACTCAGCCTGAACAGTGCTATTTTCGCGTCGGTGATGAAGACGCCATTGCTGGGAAGTCGCTGGGAATCAGTGACTTTACAGGATCGTACGAAGGCGATCTGCCCGTCACATTGGCCACCGTGACGAAGGATCGCCCCGCGCCGGTTGACGGTTCGATGGAGGGCCGACTCCTGATTATTCAGGCTGAGGGGCGGATCAGTTGGAATGATGATTTTATTCTGAAGTCTCGCCCTGCCTGTGTCTTGATTGTGGCGGATGAAGCTCGCGTTCGTAACGAAGCGGTGAATCAATCGGAGCAAACTCCCAGCACGATTCCCGTCGCGATGGTGACCGCCGCCGCAGCAAATCAATTGGCCGCCAAATGCGGTCTCAACGCGTCATTCTTTGGCGATGCAGCTCCCGCGCGAAACCTGATCGTTACGTCTTCCCAAACAGTAAAGTCGAAACTTGTGATCGATCGCGAAGCGATTGATGTACCCAATGTCGTTGGCTGGTATCCCGGCTCCGATGAAACCCTGCGGCAGGAATACATCTGCATCGGCGCTCATCTGGATCATCTGGGAGTCCAGCGTGGCGAATTGTTCCCGGGGGCTGACGACAATGGTTCAGGCTCCGCAGCAATTTTGCAAGTGGCCAAAGCGATTCACGCGAATCCCATCAAGCCGAAGCGTAGTGTACTGTTGATGGCGTTCTGTGCCGAAGAACGAGGTCTCCTGGGCTCCAAACATTATGTGGCTCATCCATTGAAACCGTTGAGCGATATGGTCTGCATGCTGAACATCGACATGATTGGTCGTAACGAAGAGTCCTCTTCGGAGCCCGCATCAGACAATGCCAATACCATTCACCTTGTCGGCAGCAAAGATCATTCGGCCGAGCTGCATGCGATGGTGGAGACGGCTAACAAGTCCGTTGGATTCGTCTTTGAGTACGATGAAGAGAATCGTGTCGATGGACGCAGCGACCATGCTTCGTTCTCCGAGAAAGGGATTCCGGTGACATTTCTCTTTGGAGGCTTCAATCCTCATTATCACAAGACGACAGACACGATGGACGGGATCAACTTCTCCAAAATCGCGAACGCCGCACGTCTGGACTATCTGGTGCTGATGATGGCGGCTGAACACGGTCGCTTTGCGCTTGATAAGAAGTAACTCGCGAACAACCGGCGCAGAGTTTTCTTTGGCTGATCGCTTGTTGTTCTCGCTTATGTAGGGGGGCTAGGTGGACATCGCCAGTTTCAAAGACTCAGAATTCACCGAAGTCCCTTCTCCCCTTCGGGGGAGAGGGGGCATTATGGCACTGTACATCTAATGTGACTTCATTTGTCGTTCCATTAAACCACTCAGAATTCGCTGAAGTATCGAATGCCCATCACTCGCCATTTTCTTGATCCCTCCAAGCCCGCGTTGTTGAACGCAGTGGACTACTTGATTTCCCGATACGCCAAGGGAGATCAATTGGATCTGTCGAAAGTGATCCTGGTATTTCCCGGTCGCCGGGCCGCTCGTCGAATGCTGGAGCTTCTGGTTCAGCGAGCCGGCGCGAAATGGCCGGCATTGATCCCGCCGAGAATGGTCACGTTCACTCGTTTTCCGGAGATGCTTTA
>CANHVD010000015.1 GCA_947463775.1 Planctomycetaceae bacterium
CCTGCTTGTTACTGCAGAGATGCAGGATCAAAATGCAAAAACAATGGATTTAGGGCTCGATCGGCGTCGGCTGTACCTGAAGCCTGATGACGTCTGGAATGTGCATGATTCAATCGTTACGTATGAAGCCGTAGCAGATGAAATGGATGCGGTATGGCAACAGAATGGCGTCTGAATCAATCTTGCACAAACCTGAATCGGCCAGAGTCGTCTGCGGAGATCACACAGCCTCTTTGTCACTCGGAGAAACAGGTGGGACACGGGGCGAATTATCCTCGGACTTGGTCTGTTCAAACGGTTCGACGTGAATCAATGCTGTCACAAGTCCCGGCAACTCGCTCCTGAGAGTTGCTTTCACTTTTCCACCCAGAGAATGTGCGGCACGAATACTTAGATCCGGATCGACCTGGACATGCATATCGAGGTGGAACCCGGCTCCGCTCTTTCGGACAAGCACCTTTTCGATGAATCGAACTCCATCAACTCTTTCAGCGACCGCTATCACCTTAGCTGCCAGTTCGTGAGAGGTGGCATCCAGAAGTTCTCTTAACGCGGGCCGGATCAGATGGCGAGCCGTGATAAGGATCACGCCACTGGCCAGAATTGCTGCCGCCTCATCTGCCATGACAAGACCATTGATGCCAGTGAGTTGAGGTCCCCAGACGGCGATGCTGACTCCCAACAGAGCTGCGGATGACGTGATGGCATCGGAGCGATGGTGCCAGGCGTCGGCTCTGGCAGCGTCAGACTCATACTCATTCGCACCTTTCATCACGACACGGAACAGCAATTCTTTGACCGCGATAATGATGATCAACACAATCAGCGTCCACGGCTCGGGAGGCTGATGGGGGATGACTATTTCGTGAAAAGCTTTCACGACGATGTAGAAGGCCGCTACGACCAGCAATGCCCCAACGCCCAGCGATGCAAGGGCTTCTGCTTTTCCATAGCCGTATGGATGATCTTCATCTGCAGGCTTTGAAGCGACTCTCAGAGCTTGCCAGACCAGCATAGACCCGAGCGTATCTGCAAACGATTCAACAGCATCCGCGATCAGCGCGCTGGATCTTCCGAGAACACCGGCTGCCAGCTTCACGATTGAAAGCAGAAGGCTGACGACGAATCCGATAATGGTGTTTTTCTGGAGTTTCTGACGAGACACACGATCGACCTGAGATGAATAAGTTCAGGAGAACCCGGGAGCCGGGAACGACCAGCATGATAGCGGATCGACCGTATGATTGCCTGCGAAGCTGCGTTTGGACCGCCAGAAGAAAACCATCGGCGAGTTGATCCCCACAGAAACCGTTGTTTACAGAGTCAACGATGGGATCGTCCGTTGTGCCTCTGCAAAAATTGAAACGCTCCATGCTGAATCAAGTTCAACGTGGAGCGTTTCAGATGGGGATACGAACTAAATCGCTCGTCTAGCGATTTGGAAATACATGGACCGGACGTGGATCCTGCGTCGCGGGACGGCTCGGTGCCTGAGTTACTACCTGATTGGCAACGGATTGGTAGCCGATCGGTCGGACGGTACTGGCCTGGTAGACTGACATTCCAGGACGCGGAATCAGAGGCTGAGGCTGTGATTCAGCGGCTGAAGGGTAAGGCAGCGGGGCCATTTCAGAGTGCAGGTTCTGGTCGAGGTAACTGGTTCGATACTTGTTCCAGAACTGCTGCGAGTACGGCATTCCGTGTGCGGCACCCCAACCTTGCGCGATCTGAGTCTGCGAGAAAACGTGCCGATAGTTGTAGGGGCGAAAGCTCGAGAATCCGCCGTAGGCTGGATAGCGTTGAAAGTAACCGTGGATCCATGGATCCTGTTGGTCATAGGGATAAAGCTGCACTCCATCACCACCGGCAACGGTGTTGGAGTATTGAATTCCCGGCATGCCAACCTGAGCTTGCGCCGAAACAGCACTGAAAAGGGTGACGGCAAAGGCAAAGACGAGTGATCGACGCATTGAATCCCTCCGAGGGTCGAATACACAGTAGTAAACTTGCCGTTGCGCCAGCTCCGTGGAACGTACGGTCAATGTGGAAGCACTTCATACATCGGACGATCAACAGGGATCATGTTCTTCCAAAACCGAAGAAACAGGTGTGCCGTTCAGGTCAGCGTCGTATGCGCATCTCGAACGTTCCGACCGTCAAATCTTTACTTCCTGTGTTCCGGCAGGCATTCTTTCGCGCAATAGTGAAAAAAGCGGGTAGATCAGATTGCCGTGGTCACCACTGTCATTCTCCACGGATCGACATCCTCTCTGACAGTCCGATATTTTTGGGAGACATTAACGGTATGAAGAACAGTCTGGGAATTCGTGTTTTGTTGACGGTGGCCACACTCGTGCTGGTCACCGCACCGGGAATGGCTGGCGATCTGTTTCATGGACGTCGAGCAGCCTGTGATTGCAATGGCTCATCCAATCGGGTTGCATACAATGCTCCCGTTATTGCCTATGCACAACCAGTAAGCGTTGCTCCGGCCATTGAAAATGCTTACGCGTATACTTCAGCCGCGACTAGTTGCTGTGGTGTCGGTGGTGGAATGATGCAACTTGGCAGTTTGTATGGCGCTGGCAGCATTTACGGTTCAGGCTATGCTTACTCCGGTAGTCCGACCGTTGGGAGCTTTCTGAGTGGATATGAAGGACTCCCCAATATGGATGGTGGTGGCATTCATCATCGATACCCTTACCATAGCTACAGACGCCCATGGGCGCATCCGGGAACCCCCTCAACAAACGTCACCATCGTCTGGTAAGTCAAACCAGAGGGTCCGGGGCAAGTTTCACAATTCTATCGTTTGCGGATTTTTGAAATCAGAGGTTGGTTCTTTCCAAACTTCAAAGCCAGTCCTGCACAGAATTGCCGGTCGATGAAATGACCGGTGCTCAATTTGTGCGGAACCGGCTTTTTTTGTTTATCGTGACGGAGTTTTGGGAGCATAAGGCCTGCTCGCCGACGTTTGCACAGCCTTACGGAATTCGGAGTGTCAACAAAAAGACGGGGTTCTTTCGTTCTGGTCCAACATCTTTGAGTTTTGATGGAGCAACACCCTCATCTGCACCGGCCGGATCATGTTTATTGGGAGGCGTCGGATTATTTTACGCAACCGGCTGAACCGTCCCGCTGTTGTAGAGACATCAGAATAGGTTCGTCTCGGTATTCACCGAGTGTCTGCCTAAGGTCGATACCAAACGTGAATTCCGCACTTTGCCCATTCAGTGAATGAGGCACCCTTCGCCGATTGCCGCATGGATCTGTGGCACCTGTGTTCAGGGCAAACAAGTGACGGAACGCGAGCGTCCAGGAACGGTCGTTCGCGGAGTTGCGACACGGAAGGAGCACTTCGAATGTCAGCTGATTTTGCGGGTCTGGGTCTTCCACTGAAGAAATGGTGCGAATGCCTTCGAACCAGACCATTGCGTCAAGTGCTCGCTGGAGCGGTGAGCAGCGTCTGCCTGCTTGGTGGCACACTTCAAGCTCAGCAGGGTGACGGCTTTCAGGCATCACCTCAGCAGGTCATTCAGCCAGCACAGATGCAAACCCTTCAGCTCGAAGACTCCTCTGTCTCCGGGCGAGTAGACGCCAAGCTGAGCCCAAACGTAGACAAGCTTCTCAAGCCACAATATCAACTTGATATTGAACGCAGGCACAGTCAGTTGGTGATCACAAACAAACGTGTGCGCCGAATTGCGGTCACGGATTCCACGGTGGCCAACTATGTTCAGTACTCAGAAAAAGAGATCAGTGTTGTTGGCCTTGAGCTGGGTAAGACGGACCTGACACTATGGTTTGAGGACGAGACTGCGCCTTCAATTTATGAAGTTTCAGTCGTACGGGATGCAAGTCTTGAAGAGCAGAGAACCATCGACTTTGGCAAGCTGGAGCGTCGTTTAAGACAGTTGTTTCCAAATTCTACGGTGGCCTTGATTCCGGTTGGTGCTCAGGTGCTGGTTCGAGGTCAGGCCTACGATGGAGAAGAAGCGCAGAATATTCTCCAGATTGTTCGATCTGAAGTAATGCGGTCACTGGGACGGTTTAACGATCTGGACAACGGAGCTGGTCTGAATGTGTTTGCCGCATCCGGCGGTATCAACGGGAACAATGGTGGGGGTGGCGGGGGAAACAACGGCGTCAACAATGGTTTCAGAGACATTGTTATCAATGAACTCTCGATCCCCGGTGAATTCAATGTGAAGATGCGCGTAATGGTCGCCGAGCTCAATCGCTCGGAAATGCGAAACGCTGGTTTCGACTGGCGAGTGATCTTCGGTGACGGACGCCATGCCGTTGGATCTTCCATGGGAGGTGCAACTGGCACAACGTTGAGCGGCATCTTCGAGAACAGCGAGATTCAGGTTCTGATTCGCTGGTTACAATCGAATGGCACGATCAAGCTGTTAGCGGAGCCCCAGATCGTCTGCATCAGTGGCACTGGAGCCAGTATTCTGGCCGGTGGTGAGTTTGCCGTTCCAACAATTATTGGTCTCGGTGGTGGTCAGGCCACTTCATTCCGCGGTTTTGGCACGAGCCTCGTGGTAACACCGACCGTAATGGATCGCGATCTGATCCGATTGCAGGTTGTTCCGGAGTTCAGTGAACTGAACGCAGCGAACTCAGTGAACGGTATCCCCGGGGTCAACGTTAAACGCGTACAGACGACTGTGGAACTTCGTGAAGGCCAAACGTTCGCCATCGGTGGTCTGATTTCACGGCAGACGATCGGACAGACAAGTCGAGTGCCACTGTTCGGAGACATTCCATATATTGGCCCTCGAGTTTTCCAGTCGAAGAATGCCTCCGAAGTGGAGACCGAACTCTTGGTTTTGGTCTCTCCTGAGATCGTTCGACCAATGGAGCCGGATGAAGTCCCTCCTGTTCCTGGGCACAACGCGACTCACCCAAGTGATGATGAGTTCTGGCATCGTGGTCAGACAGAAGGTACGCCGGACAATCAGGTGTACCAGATCTCGCCATATGGCAGCGGATCGATGCACGGGGTGCCTCAGGGCTACAGTCTCTATAATCCTGCGGTTAATCACGGTGGCTATACACCCGGACCGGGTCTTGGCGCCGGAGCCGCGATGTCCGGACAGGGTTACACCTCCGGACCTCAGGGCATGGTTGAAGGGCTGCAGCCGCAGCCTGAGTATGCAATGCCACAGGGTGGAGGTTATCAGACGGCTCCGATGCAGAGCTATCCGCAGATGCAACCGATGGGGGCTCCACCATCTCAGTACATACCTCAGCAGGGACCTTCAACTCCACTGCCCCCAGCTCCACCTCAGGCATTTCCTTCTCAGGGAAATGCAGGCCAGATTAAGCCATCCATGCTGACTAAAATGAAATCCGCATTCCGTAAGGATAGTCAGCCACAAAACAATGCTGTGAAACCTGCTGGGTGGAACAGACCTGTGCAGAGGTAGGATCAGGGATTCGGCAATTTGTTTGTCCAGTATGGAACTGGAAACTTCTTCTCGATCTCAGATTACACCCATCCCTCGTTACTAATACCGTTCCTCACGATGTGCAGACAGGAAGAGCACTGACATGAATCTGACGCATACTCTTCGGGCGAGATTCGCCGCAGCAGCATTAACGAGCCTGATGGCTTCGGGTTGCTGCTCTACAAATGACTGCTGCACAACCTCGGAATGTAACAACTGCTCTGACCAGTGCGGTTCGTCATGTGACAACTCCGGCTGTTCGAGCAGTTGGTGCTCGAAATGCTTTCCGTGGTGTGGAAAGAGCTACCCTCGGGGACGATATGCGATTCCCGACGTCATTCCACTGGGGGCGGTGAACAGGGCTCATTGGCACATGATGGAGACCAACGGAGAAGCTGCCGATTTCGTGATCTACCGAAACGAGTTCGTGGACAATTCGTCTGAGCTTACGCCCTACGGTCGTGACCACATCATGGAGATCGCAGCGAGGATGCCATCTGCTCCGTTTCCTGTTCTGGTGCAGAGAAGCTTGAATAATGCCGACCCTGAACTCGACCATATTCGACGAGATATCGTGGTGCGAGTGTTGACAGATCTGGGTAATCAGGATGCTGACCAGCGTACTGTGGTGTCGCAGCCTTATAGTAACGGCATCAACTCGATGGAAGGTGAGCAGGACTACGGTCGATTCCGACAGATTCGCGGCCGAAATAACTTTGGCGGGGGTGGGGGCGGGATTGGCGGATTCTGATTGCCTGAGCCAACCTCCGGAATCAGCAAAGCATGTATGAGGGACAGCAGCCTGAAGAGGCTGCTGTCCTTTTTTCGTTGCACTCTCTATATCCAGAAGATGGCTTACCATTTGACGTAAGTTCATACTTAGCAGAGCGTTAAGTGCTTGACCAAGGTTCATCTCGACAGGAACGCCGGGATTCCGCTACAACCCCAGTCTCCTCTCATTCTTGCTCTGTGTTTCTGCTCCTCTCTCCGCATGTTTTTTGCTGACAATGTCCGCGAAATCTGCAATCCTCCTTTCTCACCGTGTATTCGCCTGGAGACCTGACCATGTCAGGATATCGCTGGTCGTCGTTACTGCCATTTTCGCTAATCGTTCTGCTTACCGGTTGTCAGTCCAGTGAGTCCAGCCGTTTTGCGTGGAATCCATTTCAGAAATCAGCAGATAAAGCGTCTGCAGAGAAAAGCGGTTCCGCCCTGGAGTTGCCGAAATTTGCGAGTCGGAAATCTGAGTCTCAGGAAGAGTCTGCGAGTCAGGCTCCCATGGCCGAGGAGCAGGTCGACCGCTTGCTTGCAGATGGTCAATTGGCTTTGCAGGAAGAGCGACTTGAGGAAGCGTGTATCGCGTACAATGAAGTTCTCCGATCGTCTCCTGATAATGCCACTGCTCATCATGGACTGGCGATGGCAGCTGATCTTTCCGAACAGTGGGCCGATGCAGAATATCATTACCGTCAGGCGCTCAGAATTCGACCGCGGGATGCGAATCTGCTTTGTGATATCGGATACTCATACCTATTGCAGAATCGTTATGCAGAAGCAGCTCGTTATCTGAATCATGCGATCGAGGTGAATCCGCAGCATGAGAGTGCTCAGATGAATCTGGCATTGTTGGATTTACGACAGGGAAATCGTCAGGCTGCTGAGAGTCGCGTGATTTCAAAATTCGGTTCCGGCGCGCAGGCTAAGCAGATTATGGCCCAACTTGAAGGCCAGACGACGGCCGTGACAGCAGCGTTCAAGACTGATGCTGCAACATCCATCCCATCCAACGCCACGTTCGAGCAAGTACAGGAGCTTGCTCGGCAAGAGCGGTTAGAAGCAGAACGCCGCAGAGCCGGCCAGGGAATGTCTCAGGAGCCTGCCAGTCAGCCCGCAAGTCCAATGCATCAGCAGCCGATGATGCCGCAGGTTCAGCACCAGCCAATGACAGGGGCCGATCTTCAGGTCGTCTCAAACCGCAATGGCTTGCCGAACGGATCCGCTTACGATGCCAAAACGGGGCTCCCAATATCAATCCCTGGAGACCGACACGCGGAATTAGCTGCCAGATCGGGGGCACAGTTTCAGAACGGCCAGACTTTGAGTAATGACAGTGGTCCGATGTTGGATGCCCGGCAGTCAGGAGGAGGTTTTCCTCCGACTGGCACAAGTGCATATGGGGGAGAGTTGCCCGCTCACGGCAATTCTCAAGGCTTACGACATCCCGGAAACTACGCTCCAGGCAACAATGGAATTATGTCAACATCCGGCGTCAGTATGTCAAATGAGATGCTGAATGCTGGCGCGGCGAATGGAAACGTTCCTGTGATGAATACGACGTCGCCAAATTCACTTGTGAATGGAATGCCCATTCTCAATAACATCCATGGAAACGCGGCATCGTCGGGAACAATGAATTCGACTCCAGTCGCTGCGCCACAACCACCTGGCGTCAATCCTCTCCCAGCCAAAGTTGTGCCGATTCATTCATCCGGCACATTTCAAGCACCTCAAAACGGCAGTGTAAGTTACGGCCAGCCCATGGGATTCAACGCACCCACGGCTACGGCGGCTTTTCAGACTCCTGCCGCTGCAGCTAACGGGGCTTCGGCACCAGTGAATTCAAGTGGCTCCCAAGCAGTCTATTTGGAGGGACTGAATGCAGGTCCAGGAGCAATTTTCCCAGTGAGTGGTCCAGGTCCAACGAGCGGAGCATTTGCTAATCCCGCAGGACGAACCGCAAACATTAACATGAGTAACGTTAGCTCTCCTGGCACCAACTCCCTGGTCAATGGTGCCATGTATCAGCAACCAGAATCTGCCCTGCCCTCTCAGGATTGGGCCAACCAGCAGCAGCAGCAATTGCGATCGCAACAACTTCAGTCTCAGCGATGGCAGGAACAACAGTCAATGGGTCGCCAGCCAGTAACCATGCCCCCGCAGAACTCGCCTTCATGGGGAACCGGAAGTTCTGGTGCTCCCACCGGCTCCAGGCCCGGGCCGAATCCAACCTCGGTGAATCCGCTTGAAGCTTACGAGAAACAGCGGCAGCAACTGGACTCCGAGTACAATCGAACGTTACAGCAATTAGATCGACAGAGTCCATCCGCGATGCCTCAGTTTTGAAAGTCGCATACGAACCCGTAATGTCTCGAACGATCGCAGTTCGGCAAACTATGTCATCCCTGTGTGGCTGCGATAATGCTGAATAAGCACGTCGTGTGACCATCATTGATTCTGAAGAAGTGAGCCACGTATCCCTGAAGTCTGGAAGCAAAAGATCTGAAGCGAGTCGAGGTGTTAGATGCCTTTTCGGCCTAAACAATTCCTCAAGCGACGCCAACCATCGTCTTCTGGCAAACAACAAGTGTAAATGGAAGTCGCCGAACCAGTATGTCACACCAACTTTGGGGCCCCTTCCATCTGATGCCAAACTGTCGGCTGTGGGTTGCCGAAGATCGTACTTGCAAAGATGCATCGGAATCCGCTCACGACCAGAGACTAGCTGAAACACTACTGACAAATCGGGATCGAGATCGCTGGAGCAGGTATAGACCATTAGAGAAGAAGAGACAATTCCTAAGTTCCCGACTGGTAACGAAGGCCGTGTTGAATTCTGAGTTCGGAACCAACTCGGCTAATCTGTTCGTAGACACAATGGAGTCGGGTCGACCGATGCTGGTAGATTCTCGGGGACGTCAGGTTGCCAGTATCAGCCTGTCTCACACCGGGAATATGACCGCAATCGCACTGAGTGACATTCGCTATGACCTTGGGGTCGACATCGAAACTGTACAGCAGATGAATGCCCGTGCGTTCGGTCTTTCTTTCATCAATAGATCCGAGTACGACCAACTGATGAAAGAAGCGTTAACTGAAGACCCGAACGCAATTCTTGCCATTTGGACGCTCAAAGAAGCCTTCTGGAAAGCTCTCGGCGGTCCGCAGGACACTCCATTGGGAAACATCGTTGTTGAATACCGTAATGCCAGTCTAAACATAGATGACGCATGCATGACGCGGAAGGGAAAGCCCTTGGCCACGCAGTTTTTCGGACATGGGTATTCCTTTCCCGGTGGCTTGAGTAACTACTCATCTCTCAATGTCCCTGAATCGGAGATTTCAGCCTTCGTCGGATGTGTGGTTCTCGTGGACACAGAGCTCGTTTAAAACCCTGAGAATGTTCACGACAGCCCTTCTGACAGGCTGAGATAGCCCCGATAGGAAACATGGGCAATCTCCTCAACGAGACAGGCAAGCGGAACGCGATCTTTCTAAGGATAAACGGTAAGGAATTGCCTCCCTCGCAATTTGAATTGGCGATACACTTCATTCAAACCCAAGTACACATTGCTCGCATATGTGATCCAAAGTCGGGGGTGAGGTGCTCTGGATTGTCACTGCATTATCGTGGAACAAAGTTCAATTCCGCCAAACAATGAATGGTGGAAACATTTTGATCATGGCTTCAAAAGAGTGGCACTATGAAACTGAATAAGGTACTCGCTCCATTTACGGTTCTGATGCTTGGCTATTCGGTCTTTACAGTCGTAAGCACTCTGAAAGAAGAACAAAAATGGCCAACTGAAGATGACAACAAATCTTCTGGCCAATCGCCCTTGGCAACCTCAACAAAGGAACGATCTTTGCTGAAGGAATCAAAGGGATTAATGCTCACGGGTATCAGCTCCAAGGTCCCGATTGCAGAAGACTATAGAATCCTCAAAGCGATTCCATGGACACTCACTGCTGTGCAGAGTAGTTACAGAGCATCGAGCGCAGAAAGTGCCTGCTCGTTGCTCGAAACCGGGACCGATGTGATCCAGCCCCTTGTTGAGTGCTTAGCGGGATCGGAAGGGCCACTTGGGCGGCAATGTGCCTTCTCCATTCGGCTTCAGTTGGGTAAAGAACTCGGTGAGGGATTACCGAGCGTGACCAGAGGAATTATCGATGACTACCTGAAGGCGCATCAACTGACAGTCCAGCCCTCCTTTTACCACGACGAGCAGGGGCGTGTGATTCTGAGCCCGCTGATTCGAGCATCCTTTGTACGGCTTGACACACCAGCGCTGGCCTCGATCGCTGAGCCTATGATTGCCAAATCCATAGGTGAATTGAGAACTCTTGGTGTCTATTGGAATGAAACAGAGGCATTTGTTCCGGCGTTGTGCCGAACTCTTATTCTGGGATTTCAGTATACTCTGGATGTTGAAGGCGTCGCAGCGAAACCCAACGCCCAGCGTGAATATGAGCTTGTGTTCCTCCACTTGCTGAAAGACGCATCAGTCTCCAATCCAAAGTTAGCTGTCTTCGCAACTTCAGATGCAAGAACGCAATTCCATCTCCTGGAAGAAACAAACCCTAAGTCTGTCGAGCAACTGGCTGCGATCACTGCTGACGTACGTTTCGCCGATTCAAAGATGATGGGAATGTATCCCGAGGCTCCTGTCGTGACCAAGGTCCGACATCGTGCGTTGCTGACCATACCCACAGATCTGGTCCAGGCACAGATAGATGGTCTTGGTGTTGGCAAGGAGGCAGACTTCTCTGAAGTTCTTGATCAATTCTATGAGAGAGCAATAGGCCAGGCCCAGCCGACCGTGACTCCGTCTGAGCCGAATGAACCCGCAGATGCTCAACCAGCTCTTGAGCCAACACCAGATGCCAATGCGAAGCCATAATCTGCGGGTGTGGTCACTGCGGCTTACCAGTCGCTTATTGAACCAGCACTGAAGTAACAGGCGTACTAACGAGCAATGTCTGGTAAATGACGCAGTAACGTTCCGTTAATTCGATCAGTTTCCGGACGGAAGTCTCGTCTGCCCGGGTGTCGATTCGAAACAGCATTTCTACACTGGTAAATCCAACAGGGACAGATCGATCGACTCCCATGGTTCCACGAAAGTCGAGCCAGCCTTTGGCAGAAACCAGCGCCTGACTTATCTGAAGACCCATTGATATCGATACCGCCGCCAGCGTAGTTCCTGCACAAGTCACCAGCGATTGAAGAAGCAGCTCAGCGGAACAAGCTTGAGTCCCGTCACCGCCGGCGTTTGGATGCAAGCCTGCTTTAATAAACTTGCCATCATTGCAGGGCAATGCGACTCGACAACCTGGGACATCGAATTCCACGACGCCCTCAGCTTTAAGACAAACATTGGCGGTGTCCGGTGACAATTGGTACTGCAACTTCAAAGGAGCCTGCAGGGCTCTCAATGTCTCACGATCCATTTCCCTTAGTTCCGATGGGACTCAGGTCTGCCGGAGGTCGAAGCCCTGACTTGACCATTACCTGAATCATCCTTTCAAACACGTGCAACGCATTGATTGTCCGGCAGGAAATCCAATGCGAATCCGGTTATACTCCGAGACAACGGAAAATTGCTACCGACCAGCCCGCTCTTGATCTGCCATCACAATGTCTCGAATACAACAACTGGATGCTCATGTCGTCAACCGTATCGCAGCGGGAGAAGTAATTGAACGACCGGGAAGCGTGGTCAAGGAATTGCTTGAGAACAGCGTTGATGCCCTCTCAACGCGAATTGAAGTCGACATTGTTAATGGCGGAATGGACCTGATTCGGATTTCGGATAATGGTGAAGGCATCCACCCGGAAGACATGCTGCTGGCAGTGACCAGTCATGCAACCAGCAAGATCCGCTCCGACGCCGATCTGGATCATGTCAGCACATTGGGGTTTCGGGGTGAAGCTCTTGCATCAATTGCCTCGGTCGCAAGATTCCGGATTCGCACGCGTCCGGAAGAGTGTCCTGTTGGTCGAGAACTGGAGAGCCATGGGGGACAAATCGTGGTCAATCGAGACTGCGGATGTCCGGCTGGCACCGTGATGGAAGTTCACAATCTGTTCTTCAACACACCGGCTCGTCGACGTTTTCTCAAGAAACCGGCGACCGAATTTGGCCAGATCGCAGAGCAGTTCTCACGAATTGCGATCGCTAATCCCAACCTGCATCTGGTGCTGCGTCACAACGAAAAGCTCGTCTACGAATTACCCGCTTCCGCGAATGCACTTGAACGTGTTCGACGGTTCATGGGTAGTGAAGTCTCCGACCACCTGATCAGCGTTACCTCAGAATCAGAATTGCCTTCAGGAGAAAAGATTCGACTGTGGGGATACGTCGGTGAGCCATCTCTTAGCCGCTCAACCCGCAAGGACCAGTATCTCTTCCTGAATGGCCGCTGGATTCAGGATCGGAGCCTTCAACACGCCCTCGGAGAAGCTTATCGCGGTCTGTTGATGGTGGGTCGACATCCAGTCAGCATACTCTTTCTGGAGCTGCCGCCAGCGATGGTCGATGTCAATGTCCATCCCACCAAAAGTGAAGTTCGTTTTCAGGATAGCCAGATACTTTATCGACAACTCCTCAAAACGCTTCGGGACAAATTCCTGACTCTCGAGTTTCGCTCGAACATCGAAGTTGGTAACTCCGCTTCACCCTCTCCAAAGAACGAACTGAAGTTTGATAAGCCTGCATCGCCGGCAGTTCCCCAGCGGGAACTCGACCTGTGGGCTTCCCATGCGACGATTACGACTCCTCCCCGCGTTGGCGAATTTGCGCGGTCGGCAGGCAGCGATTCAGCGGCCCACAGATCAACTTTTAACGATCGCTCGGTGTTTTCGAATCCTGCAGTGATCGAAGCATTTGCGATCGATTCGCACCAGGCGCGAGAGAGCCAGCAGCAAACTCCCTCGACTCAGCCGAATAGTCCGGCGACTTCCAAAGTTGTTGCTAATGAAAACCTCTCAGGGCTTTCGCCGGAAATGGATTCAACGGAGTCTTTGCCATCGGCCTCCAGTGTCATTGGATCACAAGTTTCGGCAATGGAGAGCAGAGCCGAAGTTTCCGTCGCTGACGACCGAATGGAGCAATCACTCAACACCGTAATCGCCTCGACTGACAATGAGTTTCGGGCGATACAAATTCATGACTGCTATATTGTCCTTGCCAGTGATGCCGGGCTGGAGGTCATTGATCAGCACGCATTGCATGAGAGAATTCTCTATGAGCATCTGAGGAATCGAATCCTGTCGGGCGGAGTGGAACGTCAACGCCTCCTGATCCCGGATACCATCGAATGTACCGCCACCGAGTGCGTTGCACTTTTGGAGTCGCTCGACCTGCTGAAAGAAATTGGGTTTGAACTTCAGGAATTTGGAGGTACGACCATTCTGCTCATGTCCTACCCAACGTTAATCCCGCGAGGTAATCTGGCTCGAATCGTCAAAGATTTTGCAGAACAACTGGTACAAAACGATGGCAAGATGTCCAGACGCGATCTTCTGGATCACATGCTGCATACGATGGCCTGCCGCGCGGCAATTAAGTCTGGACACCGCCTCACGGCCGAAGAAATGCAGGAACTGCTTCGGCAGAGACATTTGGTCAATGACTCGCACCATTGCCCACATGGTCGCCCAACGTCCTTGACCTTGAGCCGTGGCACATTGGATCAGCAGTTCGGACGATTGGGCTAAACGACAAGCACGAATCGCATTACAGCGTCATCAATTGGCATGAGACTGAAGACGCCAGCATTCGCGAAATGGTTCTGCACAGCGCCTCCATCAAACGTGTCGCAGACTCTCGAGACATCATCCGGATCACCACTGAGCGTCCTTGCCAGACATGCTATTCCGTTTGCCGCAAGGGCATACCTCGAAGGCAGAAACTCGGCCAATTCGAGGGCGTTGTGTTCTGCTGTCACAATCACAAAATCGAGTAACCCCTCCGAAAACACATCATCAATCGCGGGATTCACTGTGTATTAGATAAAGGTTCCAAAGACAGCCTCGCAACGCTGCATCTTTCCCTGCAGGCTCTTGCACGACAGCGGTCCGGACATTCCTGAATCCCACATCTGTGACACCACTGTTTCTGTGGATCACTACAGGGATCCCTGAACTATCCGTGGAAACGCGGCAACCTTTGAGATGCTTCTCCAGACCCCCCTAACACCCAGCAAATGCCTCAATGCTGGAAGAGGAATTCCTTGCTGTTGATTACAGCCCAGGCAATGTCTTCCAGAGCCCGCGTTCGGTCTTCATTGGCCTTGATGTGGTTCTGTGCTGTTTGCTGTTCTTCAGCCAGCGGAGGCCGACTCAACGCCGTCAAATACAAAAGTTCGATAATCTCGGCATCCGACTTTCCGCCGGCCACCCACTTATGCACGTTCCCTGCATCAGACCGCAATTTGTTGTGTACCGTCGGCCCGTTAATCAACTGAAGGGCCTGAGACAGATTGCTGTCCGTGGATCGCTCACACTCACAGGGAAGCTCTCGCTGAGGCTGACCAAAGACCTGTAAGAACTTGTGTCCTTCAGGTGGGTCAACCAGATCAACGGCTTTGGTACCGCCAGGCATTCCTGCAAAGTCTTCCGGCAAACCGGTCACTGCACAAATAGAATCGAGAAGCTGTTCCGCTGTCAACATGCGAGTTGTCGCGTGGCTGAAGTAGATCTCATCATCTGCGTTATACTTGTTTCTCTGGGAACTCAATTGGTAAACCCGACTGTTCATGATTGTGCGGATGAGGTGGCGTGAGGAAAAGCCACTCTTCACCAACTCGCCAGCCAGATAATTCAACAGTTCAGGGTTAGACGGCGGATTCGAATCTCGGAAGTCATCAACGGGATCAACGATCCCCTTACCCACAACATGGCCCCAGATACGATTTGCGAGGGAACGGGCAAAGAATGGATTGTCGTTCTTCGTCAGCCAATCCGCAAAAACAACTCGACGATCCTGATCGGCAGGAACATCGACATCCCCCTGCATCAACAGTCGAACCTTCATTTGTTTCCCGGTACGAGGCTGGGTCACTTCTCCACCAGCTTTGACGAAGATCATTTCATCATCCGGGAGACCTGTTTCCTTACGGCCCACGCGGATGAAAGCGGCTGCTGTGCCGTAGTAGTCATCCTGAGTCCATTTTTCAAACGGATGGTTATGACACTTCGCACACTGAATACGAATCCCCAGAAACAACTGTGCAGTCGTTTCCGTGGCGTCAATTTCATCTCGACTTGCTTTCCAATACGCCGCAGCAGCATTCTGTTGAGTGCTGCCAGTGGCGGTCAACAGCTCATGCGCAAACTGATTCAATGGAACATCATTCTTGACGACATCAAACAGCCACCGACGAAACTTGTGGACTCCTGTTCGAGTCATCTTCTTGCTGTTGGATCGCAGCAAATCAGACCATTTCATAGACCAGAATCGGGCATGATCATCGGTCGCAAGTAATCGATCGATGACAGCAGCACGCTTGCCTGGAGACTGATCTGCAAGAAACTGCTGAGATTCCTCCAAAGACGGAAGGCGGCCAGTCAGGTCGAGAGTTGCCCTGCGAAGAAAGTCCGTGTCGCTGCATAGTTCTGAGGGTTGGATCTGAAGCTGCTTCAGCTTTCCAAATACCAGTCGATCAATCTCAGTCGTCTCTGCCGGACTCGGCCACTGAAAATCGGGACGTTCGGTAAGGAAAGTGAGTTGAGTTGTAGACACTTTGTCGAGGTAGCGTGCCAGAACCGTCACTTCTCCACGCCCCTGCTGCGAGACCACACCAGACGGTGAGATCATGCCAATGCCTTCATCCGACGAATCAAACGCCGTGAGCGCAGTGATATCTCGCACTGATCCGTCGCTGAAATAGCCATTCACAATCAGTTGCTGTCGATCAGCGCCATCTCGGAGCACTCTTGGAGACGGCAGCAGTTCAATGCGTGACAGCGTGGAAGCGCCGTCCGAGTCCAGTTTCATTCCTTCAGCGATCCAGTCCCTTAAAACTCGATGACTAGGATCTCCATTCTGCAGCCGACGACCACCACCGTGAGCCACTTCCATCAGCGGTTTTCGAAGAAGAAGGCTCTCATCAGGGCTCAGGACATTCGAACGCCGATTGAAGAACTCGCCCCTCAATGTCACCAAATCCACGTTAGGATCGTATCCTCGAAGAGATAGACGGAACCCGCCTTTGCCAGACGGAGAACCGTGACAGGCCCCCATGTTGCAACCCGACTTTGTCAGTGACGCCAAAATTTCAGTTTGAAACGAAACCGGGGCAGGCATGTCAAAGTTCGATACTGTGACTTTGGCCGATGCCGTTTGGCCACCACGCATCACATGCACCGTCGTGGCACCATTTCCTTTAGCCTTTACAACTCCGCCTTCAACGACAGCGACTGCAGCGTCATCGGTCCGGTACTCTGCAAGCCCTGTCGCATCGTGAATTGTTGCAGCATCGCCATTCGCAGTAACGATCAATTGCTGGACACCGCGAGGACCAACGAGAGCAATCTCAGCTGGCTGAACAGAGAGCGATAGAGTCGGTAGCTCAGCAGCAATGGAAGCTGAAACACCAGTTACGAACGTCAACAACAGGCAGGTTAAGCGGAACATAGTGACGAGGCCTTTGTTTGCGATTCTTTGTAGGCAGGCGTTGGCCTGAATACGCACTTTCCAGGAACTTTAGTATTCAGAGGATTGCCGTATCAGCAACTCATGGATGGGATCTTTGGGCAGTTCAAAAAACAGAAATCGATAACCCATTAATCTACTTGGCAACAACTTCGACAACGATTGGCGGAACAGGATGAACAGGTTCAGCTTTATCCTTCTTTGACTTTCCCTGAAGGAAAACAGTGAAAGGTCCTATTGGGGCATCAGCGGTAGCAGTAATCGTGACTGCCAACTCTCCTGCAGCCATCGCCCCACCCGTCACCGTAATTCCGGCCGGTAGTTGATCAGCCGGAGTTGCAAGGGCGATTTCAATCGGCTCCGTCCATTCAGCGGTTCGAGTCGACTTCACGACAACTGTTGCGGTAGCACCTTGTGTGACATTGAGACTTGAGGGCTCTGCCGACAATGAAAACTGAACTGCAGGCTGAACGGCAGCAAAGAGATCGGTTCTGGCTCGGGCACTTCGAAACAGCTCTGCATCAGCTTTCTTTGGAGCTGGCGGGGCCAGTTGAATTTCAGCCGGCGGCATGCCAACACCATCCGGTGCTGTAATGCGAAGAGTCACTGGTCCCCAGTCGGCATCGGATGCAGCTGCGGCAGGATCTTTCGCAGTAAGGACAACAGGCACGGCACTTTGCTTTCCGCCAATCATGAATGGAGACATTGTCAGCGCTGCCGGCAGCCCGACAGCTTCCACTTTCAGCGGACCATCGTAATGAATTCTCCTCACCGCGAGCAGCATCGCAGCACTGCCACCTCTGGGCACATTCACTCTATCGGCCGGAGCAGTCACTTTGACGGCCTTTTGCCCTCGAAACACGTCCAGAGCATAGATCCACTCCGAACCGCCCCGCCCCGCGATCTCACTGACCTTCAGAAAAAAATCACCAGCAGCTGGGAGCATGAACGTAAGTTCCGCATCTCGCGGCCCCGAATCATCGTTCTCTGCGACCTTCCCACCTTCCGAGTTGTAAAGTTCAAGCATCACATCGGTGGGGCTGCTGAGCTCACGCGTTCGAGTTACCACCAAAAGAGCTGTCGGCTCGGCCACGGTCACCTTAAACCAGTCGGAATCTCCCTTTGCATTGAAGCTTCCGGTCAGCATCTGCGATTCCGCCGCCAATACCGTGGCTTCAGCTCGACCATTGTTCGGCTCCACTTCATTCTGCGACAGACTTGTCGTAACAAGTACTACCCCAAGCGTACTCGCATCTGCCTCGGCTGGTCGAAAAGAGACCGGCACAAATGAAGCCGGCAGATCAGCGGCCCCCTGAGCAGAAGCCTCGCCGACAACCTCTCCCGAACTACCAACCAAAGAAACTTTCCCACCGACCTGAGTAACTCGCGGCATTGTCGCACTGGCCAGCGACATCTTTCCCATTCGGAGATGAAAGAAGTGACGGGCACCTCCTGAATAACGCACATCTCGCAATTCGATTCGATGCTCGCCATCAACGGCGGCCGTGAACTGAAGTTGTGTATCTCCTTCAGCACCAGGCAGATCATCGCGGTAAACAATCTCGTTACCATCTGGACCGGTGACTCGGAGAACCGGATCAAGATCCGAACCCAGTCGGCGAGCCAGCACTTCCACACTCACCGACTGGCCAGCCGTTAATGCAACACGGAAGAATTTCGACAAGACGGGATTGAGCTGCCCTTCGACACAACATGGCAATGTGACCACCTGACCAACAGCACGATCCTGGCTTTCAGGTGTCAGAGCAATGGACGGTAAGTCATCCACGACCAACCAACCGGCCTCCGAACAACCATGATTTGTGACCACTCTTGCCGGATAAATGCCTGGCACAGCGTCGACCTTTACATCACCTTCAAAGGTAACTGGCTGATCCTTCGAAAGATCGGAGCCTTCTTTTGGTCGAAGCGTACCAACCGGCGTCCATAGACCACTCGCCCCCATCAATTGCTTACCGTTGACTACAACGTTTGCCTTTTGTCCCGGCCTGAAATTCGCCACATCAAGTCGATCAATGATGGGTTCCTGAGCGGACGCTTCGGGCCAGCCGATGAGCGCACCGAAAGAACATGCGACAGCCAGAACAACTGTGCGGCGGAGAGACATTACAGGTGTGATATAAACAGCCATCACGGTAGGTTTTCCGAAGAACACATGGCTGGGAAGGCGCGTAGGGAGGACCAACAGTCTAAGCATGGCTGAGGGTGTCGTCAAAGTGAAACCGCATTTTGATTGAGGAGGAGGCCAATCTTATGCCTGAATCGCGATTGTACGGTTCTCTTCCCGAAACGGCCTTGCCCATGATCCGGCACTTAGCCGGGGAGACTCGATTGCCATGTCTCTACCGACCATAAAGAATGGCATTTCTGCAAAGTCAAAGGGTATACTTTCAAAAGTTCTGCAGCTGACGTCTCAACCGCAGTTTCGCAGTGTATTCCCCATACAGTGTTGATCTGAACAGTTTTTGCATCGAAACTCAGGAAGAATTGTGGTCCTTCTTCTCCGTCGGACCATGTTGATCCAGACCTCACCTCTCCAGTCGGTTTTTGGAATACCGTTTATGATCTCTCGAACGCTTCGCTTGTCAGCCCTCGTCGCGATCACGATTTCAATTTTTGCGTCAGAGGGACGTTGCGCGTTGCCCCCTGAAGTGAAGAAGGAACTCACTGCGCTGGGCAAAGAGCTGAAAGAAGTTCAGGGCATGGTGAAAAAGAAGGAGGTTGATCAGGCCAAAGAGTTGATCAAGAAGACCGAAGAACGCATTAAGGAACTGGCGATTGAAGAGGACGAAAAAGATCGATCCTACGCAACGTTCAAAACCGCCCTCGAGAAGGCGAAGAATCTGATCCCCGTGAGCTTCGAACAGGAAGTCGCTCCAATCCTGAAAGCAAACTGCCTCCAGTGCCACGGCGAAGCACAAGCCAGCGCTAATCTCCGCCTTGATACGTACAGCATGATTGCCAAGGGAGGACGAAGCGGAGTCCCGGTTGTTCCTCGCATCCCTCAACGCAGCGGTCTTATTCTTCGCATGGTCGCTGAGAACGAACAACAGAGGATGCCAAAAGGGCGCGCCAAACTGGATGACGCTGAGATAATGACGATCGCTCGCTGGATTGAACAAGGGGCTGCATTCGACGGCAAAGATCAGGATGCACCAATTGGTGACTCGATGGTTGTCAAGAAACCTCCAGTGACCGTTGTGAAGGCCGATGGCACAGAGACTGTTTCCTTCTCAAAGGATATCGCACCATGGATGGTGAATATCTGCATGGGATGTCATTCAGGAAACAATCCTCGCGGCAATTTCGGTTTCACAACATTCGAACAATTGCTGCAAGGCGGCCCCACGGGCACAACCATCGTGCCCGGCAAGCCAGACGAAAGTTACATTGTCGACCTTGTCCTGCGGCAGGAACCGTTGAAGATGCCGGCGGGACAGGCTCAGCTTAAGCAATCGCAAGCACTGGCTCTTGAAACATGGATCCGCGAAGGCGCCCATTTCGATGGTGAGGATGCGAAGGCTTCGCTGCGCGAGATCGTGCCTACGGAAGCACAAATGGAAGCAGCCAAGCTGGCTTCAATGACGGATGCGGAGTTTGCTGAACGACGAATTACGCAAACGGCGGAACTGTGGAAGCGAGTTTCCCCCAAGACAGAAGGCGTCTCCGCGACCACAAGCAATTTCTATCTCTACGGAACAGCATCGGAAGATCGTCTGAAGGAGCTCGGCGAAAAAGCTGAAGCCCATCTGACGAAACTGGCCTCCACTTACAGCCTGCCTGCCGGAGAAAAGGCGTTTCGCGGACGACTGGCCATCTTTGTCACGGCTGAACGATTCGACTACGAAGAATTCAATACGGTTCTGATGAATGGACGGAGAACTCCAAAGGCCGTCTCGGGCCACACTGTGCTCAACGCAAATTTTGAAACGGCTTACATCGCGATGCACGACGTTGGTGATACTCAATCGGCAGACGCTTTATCGGCCGAGCAACTGCTGAAGTCCCTGATCAGCCAGTGTTATCTGACACGGGACGGATCCACATTGCCAGACTGGCTGAAGCAGGGTTTCGGACTGCTGGAATCCGGCGTTGAAGAGAACACTGATTACGTGAAAGCCGTTCCCAATCGTGCAGGACAGGCTGTGGCGACAATTGATGATCCCGGAAAACTGTTCAATGACGGAACTCTGGCCCCTGAAGAAGTCGGTGATGTTGGCTATCTGCTGGTGAAGTTCCTCCTGTCTCAAGGCGGCCCGGCACGGTTCCAACAACTGGTTGGTGAATTACGAACAAACCCAGATGCGGCACGAGCGATTCAGCAGGTTTACGGCAGCGCGCCAACCGCGTTGGGACAATTGTTCCTGCGAAGCGGTGGGAAGTAGATCCACAAAAGTGGCACCGTGGCCATATCTGCTTCGGCACTTCCGGGCGTCATATCGCCAGTGATAGAGTCCAGTACGTCGACGGTTTGCGATTAGGATGTGATCGGCAAGTCAGAGGAAACGGACTTTCATGCACAACGTGCCTCGATGTCAGATCACGCCGCTTGCCAGTCACCAAACATCTGTCTCGATAGATGATCGCGAAATCCTGCGGTGGAATTTTGGGGACGATTACCCTCGTCCCTTTTTCTTTCCAGTCGTCTCCCCCTCCGGTGCACTGCTGACCCGCATGGGACATCCGGGAGCGCCGGATCATGATCATCATCTGTCGATCTGGTTTGCTCATTACAAGGTGATGGGCATTGATTTCTGGGGCAACGCTTCAGGAGCCGTGATTCGGCAGCTTCAATGGCTGGCATACGATGACGGTGATGATTCTTGCCGGATGGCCGTAGAACTCGGCTGGTTCGATGGTCACGATCCGGCTCCGCTGTTGAAGCAGGAATTGATCTGCGAAGTCCGACCGCTTGCCGCAAAGAACGAGTTCACTCTGGAACTTCAAAGCCGCTTTGTGCCAGTGTCAGAGTCTCTCGAGTTTGAAAAGACAAACTTCGGATTCCTTGCGGTTCGAGTCGCCAAATCGCTCTCAGCAGTCTTTGGCGGCGGCGTTCTGACGAGCAGCGA
>CANHVD010000016.1 GCA_947463775.1 Planctomycetaceae bacterium
CTGCGGAGGCTGCTCATCGGAGATCAACTGGCGACAGACCAGCATCATGAGATTCGCGATCTTTGAAATGCCTTCGTAGTTAAGTTTCTCCGGTGTATCGCGAGGTGTGTGGTATTCACCGTGATTCCCCGTGAACGCAGAGAGAATCGGAACACCGTGCATGAAGAACACACTGGCGTCCGTCGGGATGTAACTGTCGTCCTGCAGAGAAAGCGACAGCCCCATCGGGATGTTGGCTCGTTCCACAATCTTCTGCCAACTGGCCGACGACCCCGTGCCCTGCAGCACAAGCCGCTCCTGCAATCGCCCGACCATATCCATATTCAAGCAGGCGGCAATGTAGAGATTTAATCCGCCGGTATTTGGACCAGTTAGATCTGATGCAGCTTTTTCTGATTCCTTCGCTGGCTCTTTTGTTGGGTCAGCTGGTTCTTGTTCCTTCTTTTCTTCTGCGGGATCTGTGCCGCCTACGGCCGCTGCATGCTGCGAAAACAACGTCTCCAGAGTCTTCACATAATGACTGGAACCCAGCAGTCCGATTTCTTCGCCTGACCACGCAGCAAACACGACGTCTCGCTGACCAGCCAGTTTTCCAGCATCCTTGGCTTGCGCCATCGCTTCGGCAATCTGCATCATCGCCGACACACCGGAAGCATTGTCGTCCGCTCCATAATGAATGTTGGACTGTTCGTCGCCACGAGCCAGAGAATTGCCGTTCGGCCCTGTGCCAAGATGATCCACATGAGCCCCGACGACAACAATCTGTCCTGCCTGCTCTTCATTGACTTGCAGACGACCAAGTACGTTGCGACCTTTTTTCTTCTCCTGACGAATATCAACGCTTGCAGCAACCTTCAGCCCGTCGAGCGGAAAGCCCATGGCAGGCTCGCCGGAATCCATCGACTTCTGAATCTTCGCCAGATCCTTCTTTCGATCCGCAAACCACTTCTCCGCAACAGCATCGGTCACGCTGATCACGGGAAGACCAGAGCCGGCGAGAGAACCATCAAACTGCAACGGAACCAGCTGCTCCTTCACGCCGGAAGTCGGGCCGCTCACAATGATCAATCCTCGTGCTTCAAGGTCACGAGCCTGCATGGCTTTGAACCGCAGACTGGAGAAGCGACTGAAGTGCTGCCGTTGTTCGGGTGTAAAATTCTCCGGCATGAAGCGGAAGACAACGACCCACTTGTCCTTTACATCCAGATGTACGAATGAGTCGTACTCTTCGATGCCCTCAGCAGCCGGAGCCTTCAAGCCATAACCAGCGAAGATGACGTCGGAAGCTTCAACCTTCATGGAGGACGAAAATGCCACTGGACGCCAGTCGGTTTCCAGAGTCAGCGTCTGATCTCCAACACTCATTGTGTTTTCAGGACCAGCAGACACACCGGATGTGAACTCAAACTCCTGAAAGTAGGTATCATTGTCTCCGGCTGGAAGCAGTCCCAACGTTTCAAAATGCAGGGCCACATAATTCGTTGCAAGGATTTCGCCTTTTGTCCCGGTCAGTCGTCCGCCCAATTGTGGTCGACACAGATACTCCACGTGTCGCACGGCATCGGCCGGAGCAAAATCGCCGCGAGCGGACGGTGCCTGAGCCATCACCGAGGGCTTCGTACCATTCGATCCCGCAACGTCGGTTGCCGCTTCTTTCAGTCCAAGCTGTTCCAGAGCCCACGCGTGGTTCCATTCAGAAAAGAAAATCTGAGATTGATTATTGGTTGTTCGATTCGTGGTCCAGGCCAGATGTTCGCCGTCGGGGCTAAAAACCGGCAGGCCATCGAAGCCCGGTGTATGAGTGACTCGAACAGGCTCATGCTTGCCTGCCGCATCGACCAGATAGAGTTCAAAATTCGCGAACCCATGCCGATTCGTCGTGAAGATCAGATACTGACCGCTTGGATGAAAGTACGGAGCCCACGACATCGCTCCCAGATGCGTTAGCTGCTGCTCGTCACTTCCATCCAGATTCATCGTCATGATTTCTGCCGTCGCGCCGTTTTCGGAGAATCTTCTCCAGCAGATCTTCTTTCCATCCGCACTGAAAAACGGGCCGCCATCATAACCGGGCGATGTTGTGAGACGCTTTACGTCAGAACCGTCGGCCTTCATCACATAGATCTCATTGGCCCAGGCGGGATCCAGTTCAAAGGCCTTTCGTTCTTCTGGATTCAATTCACGTTCATAAGCCGAACGATTTGAGGCGAAAGCAATCAGAGTTCCATCAGGAGACCACGAGCCTTCCGCATCGTAGCCGCGTGCCTCCGTCAGCTTGCGATACTGTTTCGTGGCGAGTTCATATTCATAGATCTCATAGAATTCGTCGTAGTCCCAGGAGTAACGACGTTCCTTGCCGGAAGCTCGCAACTCCAGTTCGTCTTTCTGTTCCTGTTCGGCCGCCGGATCATCCTGTGTTGACGCGAAGAGCACTCGATCTCCCGACGGATGAATCCAGGCACAGGTCGTCTTGCCTTTGCCGGGAGATACTCGTTCCGTATCGCCCGTCTCCAGATCCATCAGATAAATCTGAAAGAACGGATTTCCCGGTTCCCGTTCGCTTTGGAAAATCATCTTCCGCCCGTCGGCGCTGAAGTAGCTTTCCCCGGCGCGGCGGCCTTCGAAAGTCAGTTGTCTCGTTCTGCTGATGAATCCTGCTTCCAGTTTCTGAGCTTCTGCAGGATTGGCTTCCGTAATATCCGCATCCGCAGCGGGAGCGGCGTCCTGTGAATTTGCAGAACCAGTGATGCCGATGCAAACGCCGAGTGCAATCGCGAGCCACCACGCTTTTCGAAAACTTTGACCGGTAACAAACCTAGTTTCAGTCACAGGAGACCTCAGGCATCAAATAAGAGAACATATTTGCTCGGACACGGTTTCAGCACTTGCCGCATTATAGCCCTGAGTGCCGCTTGGAGTAGTGCACAGGAAATCTGGACTCGTCGCATCCAAAGATTTGACCTTTGACACCCCAGAATCTCTGAGTCTTTGCTAATCTTCCAGTAGGCACAAAGAAAGTTGTCCAGTTCACGCAGAAGACCGAGTCCGCTCCTATGAGTCGTCGAGCAATGACTGTGATCGTGAATCCTCGCGGAGGAGTTCGGCGCGGCGGAGACGTGCTGAAACAGATCCAGCCGGCTCTGATGGCAGCCGACATCGATCTGAATGTCGTCGTCACGACTCACGCTGGTCATGCATTCCAATTCGCTCAGGAAATGGATCTGCGAAACTGCGATGGAATCTGCATTGTCGGCGGCGACGGAACCATTCACGAAGTTGCCGACGGACTTCTCCAGCGACGCGAACCGATCACTGTGCCTCTCGGGATCATTCCCGCCGGCACTGGCAACACGTTGGCTCAGCATCTGAAGTGCGATACCCCAATGGAGGCCGCCCGCAGGATTGCTCGCGGGCAGGTACTTCCGCTGGACGTCATTCAGGTGAAGCTCAGTGACCGAACTGTCCACTGCATCGACATGGTCGGCTGGGGAGCCGTCGCAGATATCAACCTGAATGCTGAACGATGGCGCATTCTTGGGCGTCAGCGTTATGCGGTCGCTGCCCTGTGGCAGATCGTGCGAGCACGTCGGCGGCAAGCAACACTCATACTTGACGGGCAATCACACTCAGACGATTTTCTATTCATCATCGCCTGCAACCCGAAGTATACAGGAGCAGGCATGCAACTGGCCCCGCGAGCAGAACTCAATGATGGCCTGATGGACGTCGTTGTGGTGCGAAACGCCAGTCGGTGGCAAATGCTGAACCTGTTCTCAAAAGTCTTCGACGGATCTCACATTCAATTGGAGTGTGTCGAATACCATCAGGTCCGATCGTTTGAAATCAGGACAGAGGGAGAAGATCTGATGAATCTCGACGGCGAAATGAAAGGACTTTCACCGATCGCCGCCGAGGTTTTACCATCAGCACTATCTGTCTTTGCCTGAGCTAACAGACACTCAGCCCATCTGCAAAGCTGCAACCTGCTTCAATGCCTGAGCAGCAACGTTGGCATCGCCATTGCAATGCATCAACAAGGCTTTGGCAGCCTGCAGCAGGCTGATATTCACGGTCTCGACCGAGGTTGATGCGACAACCGCGGCCTTTGGGCCGATAGGACGGTAGACAGACTTCGTGGCGCCGACAGGACGCTTGACAACTGTTCGAGTCAAACCGAGTTTCTTGCGAGCATTCGCGAAGGCAACCTGACAGCTTGCGGAATTAAAATCCACTTTGGGATACTTCTCACGCAAAGCCGAAACAACCTCCGGACCTTTGATCGAGTTATTGCTCTTCACCAGGTTAAAGATCTCCTGGGAGATAACAACTCCGCCTTTTGCTGCTGCGCGTTTCGCCATGTCGTGTGTTCCTTACTCTCGTAACTTCATAAAGTCAAAATGAATGTACTACGTGAACGTAGCCAAGGGTCCTAAGGCTGATTGAAGAACTAATTGATCCTCGAACGCCTGCATTGACATTGTTATTAACAGTCTCCGGCGAACGTTTCAACGCTGGGCAACGGCATTCTCTGGCTCTTACGCAGAATCCCTCACTGAACTATATTGCGGGAAAAATCAGTACATCCACCCAGCCCTCAAAGGCTACTCTGCAGCAAGTCGCTGAAATGTATATCGATAATGCGGCAACAAGTTTTCCCAAGCCCGAAGGTGTTTATACGGCCGTCAATGACTGGCTGCGCAATGGCATGGCTGCCGGAAGAGGCAGCCATCAGGGAGCCGACGACACAGGGCGGATGATTGATCTGGGCCGCTCAAAACTGGCTCAATTGCTGGGCCTGAGTTCACCATCTCGAATAATCCACACGCTGAACTGCACCGACAGTCTGAATATTATTCTACAAGGATTTCTGAGTGCCGGGGATCACGTCGTTGCATCACAACTCGATCACAATTCAGTCCTGCGACCTCTGCAGGAACTCAAGCAGCGCGGCATCACAGTGGAGCTGGCCAATTTTGATCCGGCGAGTGGTCTGATCGATGTCGAACAATTCACCAGACTGGTGTCGTCGCAGCCAACACGTCTCGTTGTAATTACGCATGCATCCAATGTGACGGGAACAATACAGCCCATTCAGGATCTAATTCGGATTGCTCACAACGCCGGAGCCGCTGTACTACTGGATGCCGCTCAAACCGCTGGTCACGTCCCGATTTCGGTGCAGGACATGGGAATTGAGTTCCTGGCAACGGCCGGACACAAGGGATTGCTTGGCCCATTAGGTACAGGGATTCTTTGCATCGAAAATGGTCTGGAAAGCTCGGTACGCCCGCTCCGTTATGGTGGCACAGGAACAAGCAGCGAACTTTTAGAGCAGCCTCTCCAAATGCCATCACGTTATGAAAGCGGGAATGCCAACGTCCCTGGGATTGCCGGACTCGGTGCCGCAGCAGAGTGGATCCTGAAAGAGTCTGTCGAGCGCATTCATGAGAAGATTCATACATTGACCCAACGGCTGATGGAAGGACTCCGAGAAATCCCAGGAGTCGAACTTTTATCGCCGAGGCATACCCGGAACGTCGGCATCGTGACGTTCAATATTCACAATCAGGACTGTCGAGAAGTCGCGATGATTCTTGACCAATCATTCCAGATTCAGTGTCGAGCCGGGCTGCATTGTGCTCCTTTGGCTCATCGAGCACTTGGGACTTTCGAAAAAGGCGGGGCAGTTCGCCTGAGTCCCGGAGTTTTCACAACCGGCGACGAAATCCAGGCTGTCGTGGAAGCGGTCCATGCTATTGCTCAGTTAGCGTAGGCGTTATTCATTCTCAAGCCGAAGTTCCGAACTGACGCGACCAGAATGTCACGTACATCACTCTATCACGAATGACGAATTCCTCTTTAATGATTCAGCAGCAGCGCTGCCGTCCCCCGAGGACTATTCTTCAAACGACTGCAATCGCTCAATAAAGTCATCCGTCAAACCCGCCTGCCGGCGAGCTTCGCTTTGAAACAACTCGCCGCGAGCTTTCGAAGGGCGGATAGGCCAGTGCAAGGCTGAGATCCAGGCGTCCCAGTCGGAATCATCCGGGTTCTTGAAGTTTCGCAGCCATTGCAGACCAAATTCAACGTGAAGAATTTCGTCCTTGTGGATCGCTCGCATAATCGCCGCGCTGCGACGATCTCCGGCCGCCATAAAGTACTGTTCGAATTCAACGGTGTGATCCAGATTCGCACCTTCAAAGACAAGAGGGAGACCCGCCACGTATTCCAGAGTCGTCTGATACTCCTGAGCTTTCTTCCAGATCCAGCCATTCACCGGCAGATCCCCAAAGCTCAGCCCCAGTTCCCGGCATCGCTGAGCATGCATGCGAGTATGCCGCTGCTCGTCCAACATAATTTTGGCCATGCCCATGCGAAAGTTTGACGGCGCGTCAGGGAACGCCAGCAACACCATCGCCATGACCTCCAATGCCTGCAGCTCATGATTGGCCATCACATGATGCGCGATGGCACGCTTCTTTGGGTCCTTGAGCGACTCAGACTTGGGCATCGCCGGAGCTGTGCGACGAGCAGCAAACTGAAGGTTGGTAGGCCGCGTGGGCGTCTGGACGCGCAATGCGTCTCCTGGCTGTTCATCCGTCAAGGGTTCATCAATGCGACGAACCTTTGTATCCAGAAGATCAGAGCACAAAACACGTTCAGCAAATATGCGGAGTTCCATCTCTGCGTTTTACTCAATGTTGTCGCTCGCGCCCACAGAGCGGACCGCAGTCAAATCATCCGGCGTCAATCGACCATCGTGCAAAGCCGAAGCAATCAGCAGGCCATCAAGTCCTGCGGCCTGAGCAGTCACAAGACATGTGCGTGAATGCACACCTCCGCCAGAGATGATTTGCAGATCAGGCCATTGATGTTTCGCGTGCTGACACAGCGACAGCGTTGGGATCCCGTTTCCAGTCCCCACAGCAGCCAGATCCAGGACAATCAAACGCTTGATCCCGATGCTCACGACATAGGCCATGAGATCCTGCGGACTCTGTGCGGACCATTGTGCATCTGCCGCCCGAAGCTGCCCGTGCTTCAGATCAACGCTGAAGACCAGCGATTGCGAGCCAAAAGCATCTACAAACTCCTGAAGCGTTTCGAGCCTGGGCAATGACTCTGATGCAATAACAATCTGACTTGCGCCCGACTCCCGGAGTTCATCTGCATCTTCAACGGTCAGGACTCCGGCATCGACAATCAGTCGGACTCCCGTCCGAGCCATCTCGGCCAGAGTACAGCGATTCCGACTGCCACGTTCGATAGCATCCAGATCGGCAACGTAACAAACATCGAAGTGAAACTCCTGCCGAAGCGCATGGAGCACTTCGGCAGGTTCAATGCTGTCTGTCAGGCGACTTGAAACGGGCTGATATCGTCCGCGTTCCCCGGCCACCGCTCGAACCGCCACGCCGTTCCGGATATCGATGACGGGGATGATCTGCATCAACCGTTCTTTGAATAGTCACGATACTGATACACAAGAGCGAACAGGGCAAACAAAACTGATGCCAAAGCCATCAGCGCGGTGAAGACCCAGAAGAAATTCTGCAATGACAGACTTTCGAAAGTACTGAGGAATGCGACCAGGATGTTGCCCAGAGAAACCGACAACAGCCAAAATCCCATCACCGTCGATTTCATCGATTTTGGTGCCTGAGTGTAGGCAAATTCAAGACCGGTGATCGACACCATAACTTCGGCCTGCGTCATGATCAAATACTGCACGACCTGCCAGAGTACCGGAATCTTTCCATCACCAGACTTGTCGATCAGCAACTGTAGAATTGCAGCCGAGGCAAAAGCCAGACTGGCGGTTCCCATCCCGATGGTCATTTTCCGCAGTGGAGTCAGCTTGAATCCCAGAGCCTCAATCCATTTGTAGAAGAAGATATTGTTGAGCGGAATCAGCAGCATCACCATCAATGCGTTCATTGAGGAAATCTGGCTCGGGTCGAGCTCGACACCCCAGACCATCAGATCCATTTTCTGAGCCTGCCGAACCCAGCTTGTCGCGTGCTGATCAAACAAAGCCCAGAAGACGCTGACAAGAAAGAACACGCTGATGATTCGCAGTACCGCCAACGGCCCTTCTGCAACTTCGCTGCCGTACCTGCGAGCAGCAGAGGCAAAAAACGAACTCCGATGAATGGGGTCTGCGTTTGGTCCTGCCTCGACAATGGCCTGTTTGTTTTGCCCATTCACTGTCGCCTGCACAGAATGGATCATGATGGCCAGAAATCCCGGATCCTCTTTGAGTGCCTGCCGATATCGAAAAACAAAGTAGCCGCCAATCAAAAATACGATCATCGCGCCGATTGAAACAGGCACTCCGAGAATATCGAGAAAGAACATCGGCACGCCGATGAACCCGAGGAACAGCAGTAGCGAACTGACGGTATCAAGCAGTCCCAGCTTTCCTCCGGGGCTTGGTGGGACATGCACAAAGTTCTTGCGTCCCAGCCAGAACATAATCGTTGCGATAAACATCAGAATGCCGGGAAGACCAAAAGCAACGCTGGGCCCGTAGTATCGATTCAACAAAGGAATGATCAACGTCGAAAAGAACGAGCCAAAGTTGATGCTGAAGTAAAACCACTGAAACACTTTTTCAACGAGGTTTCTGTTGCCAGCTCCGAACTGGTCCCCAACATTCGCGGACACACACGGTTTGATGCCACCAGAACCAACCGCAATCAATCCCAGTCCCAGAGACATGCCGCCGATGGAGTTCTCAGCAACAGCCAGCACGGCATGACCAGCACAGTAGACCAGTGACAGCCACATGATTGTTCGGTACTTGCCCAGCAGCCTGTCGGCAACAATTGCCCCGATCATGGGCGTCGCATAAACGGCCGCCATGAAGAGATGCCCCATGTGCTGGGCACTGGAAGCGGCGACTTCCGAAGCCAGCCCGGATGCCGCAAACAGAATCGTCAGATGCGCCTGCAGAATGGCTTTCATGCCATAGAAGCTGAATCGCTCGCAGGTTTCATTGCCGATGATATACGGAATTCCCTTCGGCCAGCCGGTCTCGTTCGGGTCTGCCGCAGTCCGAAAACCGTCGTTAGCTGACGTGCTTGCCTTTGATGCTTCCACTTCGTTAGGGTTTCCTGACATAGTTGGTCAACTTCTCCGTCAACTAACGGGTATCGCTGCTGGCGAGTGATTTTTAACAAAGCCGGTGGGAGCCGACGGGGAAGCTTAGTGTGGAATCCCGGAGAGCGACAACCGCAGCGCACGCCAAAAAACGGAAACAGTCTCGGCTTCCTGACTTCCGATGCAACCAAGGTACTTTGCGCAGCACGACCAGGGGACTTTGCAGACACGCTTCAGACAGGCTGATATGCACTCCCTATGAGAACAGCACATCCAGTGGGCCACTCACACGAGGCCGCTGCAGGCCTCTCGCGGAGCCTCTCACGGAAGACCGATGCCCGTCGGCTGCGTCAACGAGGAGCGATTGGTGTCAGCAGTGGGGCTGGACGAATCTTCAGACGGAGTCGGGGAGTTCACCGTCTCCGCAGGCCGCGCTGGGGATGCTGAGATGCCGCGTGGAAATGGCGGAAGCCCCTGAGCATTCACTCCCGGCACCAGGCCGTCACGAGCTTTCGGAAGACTGAGCGGTCCCGAGTTAAACAATGCGGCATCGAGTTCGAACGCCGACGGCGTCATATCAGGCAACGAAAGTTTCGTATTCGAGGTCCGCCAGACAGGTCTCTGCCAGGCCAGTGGCGGCATCACCGAGCCATTTGTATCTTCACTGTCTGCACGATTCGTCCAGAACTGATTCCACTGACTGAAGTCCAGACGTCGATTGGAATAGTCCAGCGCGGAAGATTCAATATCCCAGAACACGCTATACCCGTCGTATAGATTCGTGAAGCCGTTCCAGGTGACGAGAGATTCGATATCTTCGAGATACGAATTTCCTTCCGAAGACAAGAGCTTGGCATCCATTCCGATCCCGGCAAAGACCGACGCTTCACTACGAATCGAAAGTCGAGGCAGCGTTCTCTGAACGGCTCCTTTCTGATCATCTCCATCGTTCATATGAATCATTGGAGCCGCATGGATGCAGGTCACGTGATCAAAGAAGACTTCCAAAGCACCGCGAGTCGGCTGCATCGAGGAATCTCCTCGCAACTCCATCAACGACCCGTTCAAAGCGAAACCGCAGTCCTTGAGCTGAATGCGGCCACGTGGCTGACAGGCGATACGAAATGCGTCGGCGTCCGCCCGGCAGATGACTCGCGTCAGACTGAAGTCTGATTCGGCTCCGACAGCATTATCGATCGGCCCCGACGTTTCATCGGCCATCTCAAAGATCGAAGTGGGCTGTCCATCCGGATTGATACACTCGATCGACACGTTTTCCAGGTTAACGCGATTCGAACCCTCGCAATGAAACAAACTCCAACGGTCAGTATTGAGATCGTCGCGCACAACCAGCCGCAGGTCGATATCTCGCATCGTGAGCGAACCCTGGCTGCGAAGATTGAACATCCGCCCCGGAGAGACAGCCCCCTCAGACACACCATCAAATTCAAGAGTCGGTCTAAATCCGTCAGCCGCGCGAATGATCAGGTTCATACCCACGATTCGCACGGGAGGCTGCGCTGTGAGGTCATCCGGAAACCCATTGTAACGCAGCAGCACAACATCGCCTGATCGCGCATCGGCAACTGCAGCTTTCAGAGTCTGAAATGAGCGAACGTTTCCGTCTGAACTCTGAAGAATGAATGGATTCGACTGTTCGGAAGCGATCTGATTCTGAGACACATTGGTGGCTGGCTGAGAGAGCACAACGTCGAGAAACGATGAACTCACAGGCCCGGTCGTTGGTAACATCGGAGTCGGCCTCCGCGCTGATGAACTCAGCAGCGACGCAACTGAGCCTGTCGTTACCCCCGGGACAGTCGTTCTCGCCTGGAGAGTTCCCGACTCCGCTAAACCCGACACGCCGGGATCCGAACCAGCAGTTATCTCCGTTGGGGTCACAGCCACATCGGTCGAGCCTGCTTCATACTCATCAGGATTCACTTCAACCCCGGGCGTATCGAGGTCATTGACCAAAGAGTCGGCCAGCTTCTCAGACTTCGATGAACGCTGCAGGAAAATGGCCGTCATGCAAATCAGGGCCACGGAGACAAGAACCCAGACCGCTCCCAATGGCTGCCGATCCGAGCCCGCATTCATTCTTCGCCAGACAATACCTTCGGCCGGAATGCTGCGAAGCCCCAGCCTTGCGGCCATCTGGATCAGGTCGTTTAATAGTAAACCAGGCACCGCGTAACGATGCTCCGGGCTGTTCGCCATCATCTTGCGCAGAATCGCCGACAGCTCTGGAGGAACACCTGCGTTTAACTGACGTGGATCGGGCGGAGACTTGCCCTGATGATCCAGCAACTTCTGCAACGCGGTCCCTTCCGGATACGGCGCTTGCCCAGTCAACATGTGGTACATCGTGCAGCCGAGCGAATAGATATCGCTGCGGATGTCGGCATTGCGGGGATCCCTTGCCTGCTCGGGAGAGATATAGTCGAATGTCCCCAGTGTCGTGCCCGCGACCGTAATGTCGCCGATGGAATCTGTCGTGTCGCGCCGTGCGAGCCCAAGGTCGACGACCTTCACTCGCCCGGAGTTTGTCAGCATGATATTTGAGGGCTTGATATCGCGGTGCACAATGCCGGCAGCAGCGATATGATTCAGAGCCAGTGTCACCTGAATCGCATAGTTAACCGTATCTTCAATGCTGAGTTGGCCTCGCTCAATAATCAGATCACGAATCGTCTTACCACTGGCGTACTCGTAGGCAATAAAATAAAGCCCATCCTGAGTGCCTGCATAAAAGACTCGGGCAATGTTGTCGTGATTCAACTGAGCACAGGCGCGGGCTTCGTTACGAAACCGGGAAATCATCGACGCATCCTGGGAAGACCCCGGATGCAGAATCTTCAACGCCACATCACGAGCCAGTTCCAGATCCGTGGCCTTAAAAACGGCCCCCATTCCTCCGGAACCCAGCCGTGAAGTAATCTCAAAATGGGCGAGGCGAATTCCGGCCTCATCACCATCGAACTGACCGATCGCTGGAAACAGCCGCTGTCGATAGGACTCACCGACCGGGGTCATCTCGTTACGCGCGTCGACGCGAGACTGTTCGGGAACGGTGATTACCGTCCGTTCGTCTTCGGCCACGAGCGGACGCTCGGACAACGGCACATGGGCCGTTGTCGTCAGTTGCTCTGGCAGGTCGGTGGCGTTGTGCTGCGTCATAACTCGCCGAGTTCTACAGCTCTGCAATCGAGCAATTCAGCCGCCACCGTGACGACGCCCATCAGAGTCATCTTAGTCCCCCCGGTCCACCGAGTCAAAGTGTGTCAGAACATCCGTTCAGGTGTCTCCCAAAAGTCAACTCAGCGGAATCCCTAAGATCACCACAACCGGCGAACGCACCTGTAGGGCGCGGTTTCTGCCAATTTGTGATCAAGCCCTGAAAAGACCGATGAAGTAATTGCCCCGTCAATTTTTGTAGTCGAATGAACTAGGCGAGATTGCCGACAAGGCAAACGTTCTTTTGATTTGATCAGCCGCAGGGCACCGTTGGATTGTTGATTTAATCATTTAACGGCAAGTCGCAGGGATCGTCGCCCGATTTCACTTCCGCCTGCGGTTCGCCGTTACATGAAAACGCTCAGTGCTCGACTGAACCAGTAAACCGCCAGTGACCCTGTCTGCCAATTCAAGCCGAGCGAACAATTCCGGTCACGAAGAATACGCAAAACACACAACCTGAAAACAAAACCGCCAATTCCTGTCACAAGATGACAGGTTTTGATTGAAACTGACCTTGGTTTGCACCATATTAAGTGAATGAATCTGATCAATGTTGGCGGAAAACCGATGATTGTGGACGAACGCCGATCAAAAATCCTTCAGATAGCTGAAGAATCAGGGTTCGTTTCACTCCAACGGCTGGTGACGGAAGTTGGCGCAAGTGAGTCAACGATTCGACGGGATTTGGAGTTTCTTGACAGTTCAGGGCAAATCCAGAGGACTCGAGGTGGCGCCTCTTATCTGGGCGATTCGCTGTCGGATTTCGATTCACGCCGAAGTCGAGCCTCTCAGGAGAAGCAACTGATTGCTCGTCGCACAGCCGATCTGATTTCTCCGGGAGAAACAGTGATGCTGGACGGTGGAACGACGACTTTGGAAGTCGCCCGACACCTGACTGGAAAAACATTGCAGGTGCTGACGAACTCATTGCCGATCGCATCATTGTTGATGAATCGGCCGGAGATCGAACTGATCTTCATCGGTGGGTATGTCTACCCAAGAACCGGAGTTGCTCTGGGAGAGCAGTCGGTGGAGGCTTTGAAAAAAATGCACGCGTCTCGCCTGGTTATGAGTACTGGCGGGATTACGGCAGACGGACTGTTTAACAGCAACGCTTTACTGGTTGAGACTGAGCGTCAGATGATTCGTGCTGCAGATCGGGTCACTTTGGTGGCCGATAGCAGTAAGTTTGGACAAAGAGCGTTATCGCATTTGTGCCCGCTGAGTGATGTGGACGAAATAGTGACAGACGATGGAATGTCAGAGGAATGGCGCCAGGTTATTGAGTCTGCGGGACTAAAGACGGAAATTGTCAGAACATAAGTTTTCAGGATTTTTGGTTCAGCGTTCACCCGAACATTCGGCCGACTTTGCTGAATGAAAACACTTGGGTACTGAAGACCGGAGCGGAGTAACAGTGACTGCGACATTAAACCCTGCCGACGTGGAACGAGTTGTTCGTGATGTGCTGAATCGGCACCTCGGAGTTCGACCAGCGGGCGATGCCCCAGGTGGAATTCCTATTCTGCGTTCAGCGGCTCCTGCGGAAACTTCCGCCCCGGCGGCCGTGGCCGCCAAACGCAACCCTCTGCTTGTGAACATTTCCGCGCGACACGTGCATCTGACTCAGGAGCATGTCGAGATTCTCTTTGGCCCAGGTGCCAAATTGACTCCGGAAAAGAATCTTTATCAGGATGGCTATTACGCCGCCAAAGAAACAGTCGCCGTTGTGGGGCCTCGGCGACGAATGCTGCCAAGCGTTCGAGTGCTTGGTCCAACTCGACCAGATTCTCAGGTCGAACTGGCGTTCACCGACGGTATCTCCCTGGGTATTGATCTGCCTGTTCGCATCAGTGGCGATGTGAAGGGAACTCCGGGCTGCGTTCTGGTTGGCCCTCACGGAGTTGTCGAATTGAAACAAGGCGTCATCCGCGCGATGCGTCACGTGCATATGGGTCCGGAAGATCTCGAATACTACGGCGTCAAAGACGGCGATCACATGCACCTTCGCATTGAATCCGAAGGCTGCACGACCGTTCTGGAAGATCTTGCGGTGCGAGCTGGCAAGGGAATCAAACTGGAAGTTCATCTGGATACCGATGAGGGCAATGCCTGTAACCTGGAGAAGGCCTCAAAGGTTGAACTGGTGAAACCAGAGTTGTGTAAGTGTCAACATTAGAGTTTGAGGTGTTCCGTGTTCAGTTTTCAGTGTTCAGTAAGCCGCATTGCTGCGTTTCAACTGAACACTGAAAACTGAACACTGAAAACTGCGAACTGAACACCCCGTCGCAATGACTGCGGCAGTCTTTTTTTTGGCCTTGTTGCTGCAGGATGCAGGCAACAAGCGCGGAGTAGTGAAAAATGGCAAAATCAACGGATGCGTTGGGAATGATTGAAACGAAGGGCTTCGTCTGCATGGTCGAAGCCATCGATTCAATGCTGAAGGCTGCCAATGTGCAGCTCGTTTCATGGGACAAGATCGGCAGCGGTCTGGTCACTGCATTTATCGTCGGTGACGTCGCAGCTGTTAAGGCTGCAATTGACGCCGGTGCAGCTGCTGCTGCAAAGCTGGGCACTGTGATCAGCGTCGAAGTCATTCCTCGTCCAAACGAAGAACTGACAGCGATCCTGCCAAAGGGCAAAACAGCTCCAGCGGCTGCCAAGAAGTAGTCGGGCTGCGTGTATTTCAAATTTCAAATCCCAAATTTCAAATTTGAAATTCTCTGCCCATGCTCCCAAATCAACTCGATCTCTTTTCGGAACAAATATCCATGAGCGAAGCATTAGGAATGATTGAAACCAAGGGCCTTGTGTCCGCCGTACAGGCGTCTGACGCAATGCTGAAGGCTGCCAACGTCACGCTTGTAAAGCAGTTGAACATTGGTGCCGCTTACATCACCACGATCATCAAAGGCGACGTCGGTTCCGTCCGCGCAGCCATCGACGCTGGTGCTGCTGCAGCTTCTCAGAGCGGCGAACTCGTCTGTGCTCACCTGATCCCACGACCAGAAGCGTCGTTGCTGGAATCGATTCTGTAGTATAGCCCTCTCGCTCCGCGAGAGGAGCCTTGCAGAGTGCATTCACAAATGGCTGTGCAGGTTCCTCCGGGAACGCTCCCACTTCAAGGCTCATCACGGCGGAGCGTGATGGCTACTTTGGGTAAATATCGCATGAAAGTTCTTGTCGCCAATCTTGGTTCGACCAGCTTCAAGTATCGTCTGTTCGATCTGACGAACGAATCCCAGCTTGCCAAAGGTGGGATCGATCGCATCGGGCAGAAGGATGCGGAGAGCTCCTGTTCTGTGCAGATCGGAAGTTACAAAGCAGAGACCAAACAGTCCGTGCCGAATCATGCGGCCGCTGTGGGAATCTGCCTTGAACAACTGACGGATGCTGAGCATGGTTGCCTGAAGTCGGTGAACGAAGTCGGCGGCATTGGATTCAAAGCGGTCTTTGCAGGAGATCTCAGCGGCGTGCGAATCGTCGATGAGCCACTACTGCAGAAGATGGAAGCCCTGTCGGATATTGCTCCAGCTCATAATCCGCCATACGTGCGGGCCATGAGACAACTGCAGCAGGCGTTCCCTCAGATTCCTCTGGTGGCCGCTCTGGAAACGGGCTTTCACGAAACGATCCCGTTCGAACATCGAGCTTACGCGGTTCCTTACGAATGGTACACGGACTTTGAAATTCGCCGCTGGGGATTTCACGGTGCGAGCCATCGGTTTATCGCAGGCCGCATTGCTCATGTTCTGGGCCGTAACGATCTCAAGGTCATCAGCTGTCACCTCGGTGGTAGCGCGTCGATCTGTGCGATTCGCAATGGTGAAAGTTTCGCCGCTTCGATGGGCATGAGTCCTCAGGGAGGCCTGCCGAACAACAATCGAGTTGGCGATTTCGACGCCTACGCGATTCCTGTAATCATGAAGCGAACGGGGCTTACGTTCGAACAAATTCTGACCGAGATGTCTTCGAAGGGTGGTCTGCTGGGAATCAGTGGACTCAGCGGCGACTGCCGCGACCTGGAAGAAGCATCGGCCAAGGGACATGATCGAGCGGAGAAGGCTCTAAAGCTGTTCGAAGCATCGATTCGGTCGTACGTCGGATCGTACATGGCGTTGCTTGGCGGTGCGGATGTGATTGTCTTCACCGGCGGCATCGGTGAGAACAGCGATCGCATTCGAGCTAACGTCTGTCGCAATATGGAATGGGCCGGTGTCGAACTGTGCTCGACCAAAAATGCGGGGGTCAAGGGCGAAGCATGCCTCAGCAAGGACGGAAGCAAGGTTCAGGTCTGGACGGTGCCAACGAATGAAGAACTCGTGGTAGCAAGACAGACGAGAGACGTTCTTTCGAAATAGTTTACCAGGGTGTGACAAGCGGCGATTAGCCGCAAAGGCGCACCGCATATGAATTGATTTTGGTGTGACTGCGCTTCGCTTGTCACACCCTACGGTAAAGGTCGACTTCATGTTTCTTGCACGCATCACCGGCAGCCTTGTGGCAACTCACAAAGTTGAGTCGCTCATTGGGCAAAAGCTGTTGCTCGTGGAACCACTGCGAGTCGATGAGAAGGATCAGAAGAGTCTTAAGCCGACTGGTCGTTCATTCGTTGTGGTTGACACGGTCGGAGCTGGTGAAGGTGAAGTTGTGTTGTGCGTGCAGGGCTCGAGTGCTCGGTTCACACCGGGAACAAAAGAACTGCCAATTGATGCGGCAATCATTGGAATAGTAGACACGGTGCAGATCAAACAGAAGACGGTGTTTAAGGCGGGGGAATAGTCGCCTGATGAACCAAAACCCATATTCAGTCAGCGAATTTCAGGCGTCCGATGATCTCCAGTCACTGGGACCAAAGTTCGACCAGCAACTGCGAGTCATGCAGATCATCGCTGTGGCTCTGATGATGGGCGTGTTGATGTTTTTTGGTGTCGTGTTGGTGAATACGCAGGGGGATATCTTCGGACAAGGAGATCCGGGGATGATGACAATGATCGCCGCCGGTTTTGCGGGATTGATGATTGTCAATCATCTGGTCATTCCGGCCCTTGTGACGAAGGCACAGTTGAACAAGTTCAAGTCGGAGGACCCTGGTCCGAAAGACTCGGACAGCTCAAATGATTCACTTCTGGCCATCTATCGAATCCAGTTGATTATTACGCTTGCTCTTCTGGAAGGAGCCGCGTTCTTTAATCTAATCTCGGTGATGATCGAAAGGCACATCATCTCCGTAATTGCTGCCGTTGTACTCCTGGGGCTGATGGTGGCACGATTTCCAACGCGAACCAAAGTGTCGTGGTGGATTCAGGACAAGTTAAGGGTATTGAACATGTAGGCGAGCGGCAGGGCGTCAGCCCTCCGAGTCCATCGCTGTCCGAAAATTCGGTGGACACATCCTGTGTTGACTCGAAAACAAACTGAGATTGTCCTGGTGATTTGCTCGGAGGGCTGACGCCCTGCCGCTCGCCGGGATTCAAGAATAGGAAACGAACATGCAGGCAACTGCAAACGAACAAACCATCCGTAACATCGTCCAGGAAGTGCTGACACAGCTAACCGCTCGAACGGGCGGTGCTCCAGCTTCCAACGGTTCAGCCGGCCCGGACACTCGATGGGGCGTATTCAGCACCGTTGATGAAGCGGTCGCAGCGGCTCAGAAGGGTTTTGAAAAACTCAGCCACGCATCGCTGGAAGACCGCAAAAAGGCGATCAGCATCGTCAAGCAGATCTGCGACGAGCAGGCTGAAGAGCTGGGCAAGCTTGAGTTCGAAGAAACCAAGATCGGTCGACTCGAGCACAAGATCGCCAAGCTGAAAGCGATCAAGGATGTGCCGGGAGTTGAGTTCCTGCGAACTGACGCGATCAGCGGCTCACATGGTTTGATGATTACCGAGTACGCTCCGTTTGGAGTCATCGGTGCGATTACTCCGGTGACCCATTCGCTGCCAACTCTGGCGGGCAATTTCGTCAACATGGTCGCGGCCGGCAACACGATCGTCTGCAATCCACATCCAAGCGGAGCAAAGATCGCCAGCGAAGGTGTGCGTCGCTTCAACAAAGCGATCTTCGCCGCGACGGGACTTGAGAACCTCGTCAACATCATTGGCACACCAACCATCGAGACTGCTCAACAGGTCTTCGATCATCGTGGCGTTAAAATGCTGGTCGTCACGGGCGGTCCTGCGGTGGCTCGAGCAGCTCTGCAGAGCCCAAAGCGAGCCATCGTGGCTGGTCCTGGCAATCCGCCAGTGGTCGTTGACGCAACGGCCGACATCGACAACGCAGCGAAGTCCATCGTCGCTGGAGCAGCCTTCGACAACAGTTTGCTGTGTATCAGCGAAAAAGAAGTCTTCGCGGTTAAAGAAATCTTCGACCCGCTAATGACAGCCGTTTCAAATCACGGCGGTTATCGACTCAATGCGGCTCAGGTTGCCGCCTTCACGGCCAAGGCGTTTGGGCCTCCGAAGGAACCGGGTGGGCACTATCAGCTCAACCGCGATTTCATCGGCAAAGATGCAGCGTGGCTGGCTTCTCAGATCGGGCTCAGTGTTCCTGCAAGCACTCTGATTTTGTTCGGTGAAACAGACGAACACAATCCGTTCGTGACTGAAGAGCAGATGATGCCGTTCATCCCCTTCGTGCGAGCGAACTGCAGCGACCATGCGATCGCTCTGGCCAAGAAATACGAACACGGCTTCGGCCATACGGCGATTATCCATTCTCGCGACGTCCATACTATCACCAAGATGGGCCGCGTCATGAATACAACATTGTTCGTCAAGAACGGCCCCTGCATGGCAGGACTTGGACTTGGCGGCGAAGGTTATCTGTCATTCTCCATCGCAACTCCAACCGGCGAAGGCGTCACGAATCCAATGACGTTTACTCGTCAGCGAAGATGTGTGATGGTTGATGACCTGAGAATCATTTGATGTACCGTAGACCGGTCGCTCCGTCGACCGGAATTCCCGTCGGTGGAGCGACGGGTGTACGGTAAAGGGACGAAGATGCAAACCGCTCGAGTCATTGGCTACACAACCGCAACGATGAAGCATCCCTCACTGACAGGGTGGAAGCTGGTCATCCTGCAGCCTTTGGATATCAACGATGAACCAGATGAGTTCCCTCAGTTAGCCATCGACCCTCTGGGTGCTCGTCAGGGCGACCATGTGTTCTTTACGAGTGACACCAAGTACATACAGCAATTAGTCGGCCGAAAGGATTCGCCGATACGATTCTCCATCCAGGGGATCATGGATGAGCAACCAGAAGTGAAAAAGAAACGCAGATAGCAGATCGCGGGCCGGTGACTGACTCACTTGCCCAATCCACTTAAAGAACGAAATGACCATCGACGCAGCTTACATAGACCAGATCGTGCAGAACGTGATGCGAGAAATGAAATCTCGCGTGACAGTTCCCGCCGCTGTGTCTGCGCCGGTGACATCGTCCCAGGCCAAACCAGTTACAACAACGGAGCCGTCGACGGCATTAACGATCGCGGCCAAGGTTGTCAGCGAAGACATTCTCGTGGCGGCACGAGCGGCGGGAAGAACGATCGTGCTGCCGGCGGGAGCAATCATCACTCCGTCCGGAAAAGACTATATCCGGAAGAATGGAGTGACGGTTGCGGGATCGGCTGTGAATAAGCCCGCAACTGTCTCCACAGGAAGTTTTATTGTCGTTGGCAACAATGCGACGTGTCAGTCAGCGGCATCCACCACGGGCTGGAAAACATTGGCGGTGAGTAACGAACACGATGCAGCTTTGGCGGCATCTCAAACATTGAAGAACGGCATCACCGTCACCTGCGGCGGTGAACCATCAATCGTTGCTTGCCTGCTGAATCGCAATCCGGATGTAAGAGCCGCCGTGATTACGAAGGCGACGAATCTATTAGCGTTGACCACCGTGATGAGTCCTCAGGTTGTTTGCCTGGATTCTTCCGGCTGGTCGTTCGGAGACATTCTGAAGCTGTTGAGATCTCTCTCCGCAGCAAACCGGCCGCAAGGCTGGAAAGAGATTGTTTAACGGCATGCCGTTAAACGAGTGGACAAGATTATGCGAATCATGGAATGCATCGGACGGGTGACACTGTCCAAATGGGACCCGACGCTGACCGGCGCGAGCTGGAAGTTGGCGGTGCCGTTGATGCATGCCGGATTAAAGGGCGACGTATCGGGACGAACAGAACCGATCGTCGTGTACGACGACATGGGAGCGGGCATCGGCAGCCTGATGGCTGTCACCGAAAGCGCCGATGCATCGACTCCATTTTATCCTGACTCTAAACCGATTGATGCTTACTGTGCCGCATTGCTGGACACGGTAAGTGTGGAATAAGAATGTGAGTGTTCAGTTTTCAGTGTTCAGTGTTAAGAAAACACAGACCGCTGCGATTTGCTGAACACTGGTAACTGAACACTGAAAACTTTTTTTGCAAAGCAAAACCCATGGCCAACAAATGGAACAGCGGCATTAACGACCGAGCCCTGAAAGAAGAGATCTGCGAGATTGGGCGTCGCGTTTACAACAAGGGCTTTGCCGCAGCGAATGATGGGAACATCAGCATTCGAGTTGGCGAGAACGAAGTGTTGTGTACTCCAACGATGATCTGCAAAGGCTTCATGAAGCCGGAGGACATCTGTGCCGTCGACATGGAAGGCAAGCAGATCGCCGGCGTTCGCAAACGAACCAGCGAAGTGTTGCTGCATCTGGAGATCATGAAGAACCGTCCGGACGTTAAGTCGGTCGTTCACTGCCATCCGCCTCATGCAACGGCCTTCGCTGTCGCCGGTGAGCCGATTCCGCAGTGCATTCTGCCGGAAGTTGAAGTGTTTATGGGCGAAGTTCCAATCGCTCCTTACGAAACTCCAGGCGACCAGCGATTTGCTCAGACGGTCACTCCGTTTCTGAAAGCCACAAACACCATCATCCTGAAGAATCACGGTACGGTGTCGTTCGGCAAGAGCCTGGAAGACGCCTACTGGAAGACGGAGATTCTGGATGCCTACTGCCGCATTCTGTTGCTGGCCAAGCAGATCGGACAGCCTCAGTATCTGAACGAGCAGAAGAGCCGCGAACTGCTCGACCTGAAAAAGAAATGGGGCTTCGACGATCCTCGTTTCCACAACGAAGACTGCGACCTCTGCGGCAACAGTGCGTTCCGTGAAGGTTACAAAGAAAACATCCCAGTGCAGCGAGCCTTCGACGCGGCTCCGTCTTATCCCGGTATCCTCCAGAAGCCCTGCGGCACCGCCTGTGAAACACCGGCCGCTGGTGTGAGCGAAGATCTGGTCAAGATGATTACAAGCCAGGTTCTGGCGGCATTGGGGAAGGCGTAGTTGGATTGGCTCGGCGAGAACGTAGGGTGTGACAAGCGACAGCGAAGGCACACCATCTTGCAGTCAATAACATAGTGTGCCGGC
>CANHVD010000017.1 GCA_947463775.1 Planctomycetaceae bacterium
CAGTCCAAATAGCTGGACCTGCCCAAACTCAAACAAGCAAGTAAGGCAGTTGCAGGCTTCGAAAGAGAACGCGTCGAGAATACACTCGGTGGAACTCTGCGACAATTTCGGTGTCGGCGGTAATTGGAACAGTCCTTGTTTCGGCGATAGGTCTATGTCTTCTCCGACTGGTTCAGCAAATCCCTACGAAGCACCGGCTGTGGATATGTCGCCGGTGTCGTTGGCGGAGGACACCGAGTTTCTGTTTAACGACAAGGTCATTGCCGGGATTGGAAAGATTTCGTTGCCGAATGTCTGTGTCGTTTCAGGAGATCGAACGAACCTTGTTCGTCGTAAGACCTGTTTTCGCTGGTGCAGTCGGTGGCTTACGATTCCGGGAAACATTCTGATCGGTCTCGTGATCGTTTCAGTATTTCAATTGCTCCCAATAGGCCCCCAACCACCTGGAGGCGGCGGTTGGAAGCTTTTTTACCTGCTGCCCGCTTTAATGGGAGCAGGCTCGGCCGTCGGTGTGGCGTGCTTCAGTGTTCTCGGTCGTCTGCTGGGGCAACCGATTACCGTTGAATGGTCCATTTCTGCTGGCGTTTTGCGAAAAATTCGCCGGATCTGGATCGTGGGGACATTCATCATCCTGGGCGACTTCATTCTGACCGCCATTTTTGCGCCGCCAGGGCAAAATTACTGGGGTTTATCGCTATTGTTTGCAATGGCTATCGGTTCAACGATGCTGTCGTTTGCAAGTGCTGCGGGGTACCGTCCGCTCAGGATTCTGGGGCGGCACGAAGGCCTTTTGCTGATTGGTGGCTTCCGTGAACCGTTTTTGGTTGAGGTCCAGAGGCTCGCTGCCATGCGTTCTTCGAGAGAATCGGGGACCGTGCCGAAGCCGGATTGAATGGAGGGGACCAGAAACCTACAATCCGCCGCTTTAGTAAATTTGGGCAGGCTGCCCCGCAAGGAGCATTTCCTGCCGGACGGCATTTGCTGTCCGTCCAGAATCTGCGAAAACTCCGTGCCCGGCACGGTTTGCGAACAGATTGACGATTTGTGAGTACAGAACCTGCGTCCGGATATTCGACATAATCGTCAATGTCGAAACTGGCATGGGTTTCCCCCATGCGCATGGTGTTCTGGCGTGGCCGAAGCCTTCGTGACGGTCCCGGCTCAAAACCTATCATTGCTCCTGTTGGCTGAAATTATCTCTGGGGAAGCGAATGTCGGATCAGGCATTTCAAGGTCAGGTTTCGGGGATTGCTCCGGAAGAACTCGATGAATGGTACGAGTCTCTGGAAGACATCCTCCATCGATACGGTGAAGATCATCTGAAAGCCCTGCTGGTCTGTCTTCAGGAGCGTGCGTACGCTCGCGGTGTGAAACTGCCTTTCACGGCTAACACTCCGTATATTAACACGATACATCACACCGATCAGGTGAAGTTCCCGGGCAATCGGGAAATGGAACGTCGCATCAAGAGCTACGTTCGCTGGAACGCAATGGCCATGGTCGTCCGCGCCTATCAAAGAGGTGGCGGAGTCGGCGGTCATATTTCGACGTTTGCATCGTCGGCGACATTGTATGAAGTGGCACAGAATCACTTCTTCCATGCTCGCACAGCCGATCACACCGGCGACATGGTTTATTTTCAAGGCCACGCGTCACCAGGGATGTACTCCCGCGCGTTCCTTGAAGGTCGTTTGACGGAAGAGCATCTCGATAACTTCCGACGCGAACTTCCGGCCGGCACTGGTCTGTCCAGCTACCCACATCCATGGTTAATGCCAACGTTCTGGCAGTTCCCAACGGTATCGATGGGTCTCGGTCCGATCTGTTCGATCTACCACGCGCGCTTCCTGAGATACATGGAACATCGTGGTTTGGTTGACACTTCCAAGTCACGCGTTTGGGCGTATCTTGGCGACGGCGAATGTGACGAGCCGGAATCACTCGGCGCGCTGACTTTGGCATCTCGCGAAAACCTCGACAACCTGACCTGGGTCATCAACTGCAACCTGCAGCGACTTGACGGGCCGGTTCGCGGCAACGGCAAGATCATTCAGGAACTGGAAGCTGCCTTCCGAGGCGCGGGATGGAATGTGATTAAAGTCGTCTGGGGCACGGACTGGGATCCGTTGCTTGATAAGGACGAAAACGGCAGACTCGTCAAACGCATGGGCGAAGTCGTTGACGGCCAGTACCAGAAGTACACGGTGTCTGACGGTGCCTACATCCGTCAGCACTTCTTCGGTGCTGATCCGGAAGTGCTGAAGATGGTTGAGCATCTTTCTGACGACGTGATGCAGAACATCCGTCGCGGTGGTCACGACCCGGAAAAGGTTTACGCCGCGTATCACGCTGCCGTGAATCACAAGGGGGCTCCGACGGTTATTCTTGCCAAGACGGTCAAGGGTTACGGTCTCGGTGATGCAGGAGAAGGGCAGAACAAAGCTCACAACTCCAAGAACGTCGAGATGGCGCCGCTGCGAGCCTTCCGAACTCGCTTCAATCTGCCGATCAGCGATGCCGAACTGGAGAAGCTTCCGTACTACAAGCCTGCTGAAGACAGCCCGGAAATGGCCTATCTTCGCCAGAAAAGAGCGGCTCTCGGTGGTTTTGTGCCGTCGCGAACCGTAGTGCCGGATCCTGTTGAAATCCCGGCCCTTGCTGACAAAGCATTTCAGGCAAAAGGCTTGCTGCCAGGCAGTGATGCTCCGGGTTCAACGACAGGAGCACTCGGTCAGATTCTTCGTGGTTTGATCAAGCACAAGGGCGTTGGAAAACGCATCGTTCCGATCATTCCAGACGAAGCACGAACGTTCGGGATGGAAGACTTGTTCTCTCAGTGCGGAATTTATTCGAGCAAGGGTCAGCTCTACGAGCCAGTGGATGCGAAGAACGCCATCTACTACCGTGAAGCCAAGAACGGCCAGCTTCTCGAAGAAGGCATCAACGAAGCCGGTGCGATGAGTTCCTTCATCGCTGCTGGTTCTGCGTATGCGAATCTCGGGATGAACATGATTCCGTTTTACGTCTACTATTCAATGTTCGGCTTCCAGCGCGTCGGCGACTTGATCTGGTGCGCAGCGGATACTCGCTGCAAGGGTTTCCTTTGCGGAGGAACCTCTGGCCGAACAACGCTGAATGGCGAAGGCCTGCAGCACGAAGACGGTCACAGCCAGTTGATGGCGTCAACCGTTCCAACGATCCGTTCATACGACCCTGCGTTCGGCTTTGAGTTGGCAGTGATTGTGCAGCATGGTCTGCAGCGGATGTATGGGGACGGCGAAGAGATCTTCTACTACCTGTCTGTCTACAACGAAGACTACATCCAGCCTGCAATGCCGGATCGTGGCGACGTCATTGACGGAATCATTCGAGGCATGTACCGACACAGCTCAACCGACAGCGGCGACGGGCAGCGTCATCGTCCGCAGTTGTTTGGCAGCGGCACGATTCTGCGAGAAGCCATCAGGGCTCAGCAGATTCTGAAGGACAAGTACAACATCGGTTGCGACGTGTGGAGCGTCACCAGCTACAACGAATTGCGTCGCGACGCGATGGATTGCCAGCACTGGAACGATCTGCATCCGGGTCAGCCGGCAAAACACAGCTACCTCGAACAGGTGCTGGATGGGGTCACGGGGCCGTTTATCTCAACAAGCGATAACGTGCGACTTGTGGCCGATCAGATCCGTGAGTGGATTCCGGGCGAGTACATCGTGCTGGGAACAGACGGTTTTGGACGCAGCGAAACTCGTCCGGAACTTCGTCGTCACTTCCAGATCGATGCCGAATGCACAACCTACGCAACTCTGCGAGGACTCGCTCGCATGGGCGCGTTCGATGCATCAAAGCTGCCTGATGTGCTGAAGGAACTGGAGATTGACGCGGAGAAAATCAATCCGTTGAATGCGTAACGCGAGTGTTCAGTGTTCAGTTGGCAGTGTTCGGTAAATCGCGGCTGGACCAATCTGAAGCGATGCTGAACAATGAAAACTGAACACTTCACTTTTGCCCTAATGAACACTGAAAACTGAACACTGAGAACTAAATACGCCTATGTCTCTCGAATTCAAACTGCCGGAAGTGTCTGAAGGAGTCACCTCGGTTGATGTCGCAGAAGTGCGAGTCAAAGAAGGGGATGTCATCGCGTCCGGCGCGATCATTTGCGAAGTCGAAACGGACAAGGCCGTTGCGGAGATCGCGTGTCCGCATGCCGGCACGATCACGAAGGTCCTGATCAAGTCCGGAGACAAGATCAACGTGGGTCAGCCGATCCTGCTGATGGAGACCAGCGGAGCTTCAGCTCCGACGGCTCCCGCAGCGAAGCCAGCACCAGCCGCCACGACTCCTGCACCAGCACCAGTTGCTGCTGCACCAGTTCCAACGGCAAGCGCGCCGGCCGCTGCTTCGGTGGCGTCTGGTCCAGTGGATTTCCGCTTGCCGGAAGTGTCTGAAGGTGTGACGAAGGTTGACGTCGCATCGGTTGCAGTGAAGGTTGGCGACACGATCGCCAGCGGAGCCGTGGTTTGCGAAGTCGAAACTGACAAAGCAGTTGCTGAGATCACCTGTCCGCATGCTGGGACAATCACAGCTGTTCATGTGAAGCCGGGTGTCAGTATCCCGATTGGTGAATTGCTGCTAACGATCAACGCGACGTCCGGTGCAAGTGCCCCGGCGGCGTCTTCTGCTCCATCACCGGCAGCGCCAACGGCTGTCGCACCAGCAGCGCCGACACAGGCAGCTGCTCCGGCAGCGAAAGTGGCAGCACCTTCCGCTCCAAACCCAGCCGTGACAGGATCAAAGTCTGATGGGCCGCCGGCGGCGGCAGGTCCGGCGACTCGACGACTGGCTCGCAAGCTGGGCGTCAATCTGAAACTTGTGAAGGGTTCTGCGGCTGGCGGTCGAGTCACGATCGAAGACGTCGAAGCCTTTGTTCGTGACCGAATGGCTCAACCAGCAGCCACATCGACTGCGGGGGCTCCAGGATTTGGAGTCGTGCAGGCCCAACCGCTTCCGGACTTCAGCAAGTACGGTCCGGTTGAAAAAGTCGCGATGAGCAAGATCTTCCGCGTCTCTGCGGCGAATCTGAGCAACGCATGGGTCACGATTCCTCACGTCACTCAGCACGATCTGGCTGACATCACTGAGCTGGAGTCGGCTCGCAAGCGTTACGTAAAAGCAAACCCGAACTCACCCAAGATCACGATGACAGCCATCATGATCAAAGCCGTTGTTGGAGCGTTGAAGGCTTACCCGAACTTCAATTCCAGCGTCGACATGGTGACGGGGGAACTGGTTCTGAAACAGTATTATCACATCGGTGTTGCCGTCGACACGCCGAACGGTCTTGTTGTTCCGGTCATTCGTAATTGTGACCAGAAGAACGTACTTCAAGTCGCGGCGGAATTGACGGACATCGCTGGTCGAGCCCGCGATCGTAAACTCAAAACGGAAGAAATGCAGGGCGGCTCGTTCACGATCACCAACCTTGGCGGCATCGGCGGGACTGCGTTTACGCCGATTGTAAATTATCCGGAAGTGGCGATCCTCGGGATGTCTCGCGGGATTAACCAGTTGGTGCTGGAAGAAGGTCAGGTTGTGGAACGCCTGATGCTTCCGCTCTCGCTGTCCTACGACCACCGTGCGGTAAACGGGGCGGATGCCGCTCGCTTTATTGTGAAGCTCTCTGGCAGTTTGACGAACTTTTTCGAGCTATTCTGATTCGAGACGAAGGATTCTTTCTGAGTTCGCTCTCGCGTCATATCGAAGAAGAACGGCGGAATTCGGATCCATCTGGAAGCTGCTGGCAAAGTTTGTAGCGGGGCCATAAAGTCCTGGTTGCTCCGAATTGTCCGCGTCTAACCAGTTGTATTTCCAGTTCCTGGGCAACCCGGAAACGGCCACTGATCGGATGGCGTCGTCCTCTGAGCGGCTGATTCCGCGGGCCGACGCGGGTTTAGGCCCCAGGCGGATGGTATTTTTCGGCAGGATACACGGTCTATTCTCTGAAATTCGCGGGAATTCAGACGTCCGACCGTCGTTCGCTCGAATGCAGCCGTGTCTGAGTTTTATCATGTTACTTCCAACGTCCCGGTTCGATGTACGCGCATCCCGCTGTCTGCCGTGCAGGCTGTGATCGGGTCCGGATTCCTGAAGAACGATATTGCACCGAAAGTAATGAGTCATGGGTAAGCCGACCGGCTTCAAGGAGTTTGCTCGCCAGGTTCCCGCAGACCGAGATCCGTTGCTGCGAATTCTGGACTGGAATGAGTTTCACGAACACATGCCAGAGTCTGCTCTGAAAACACAGGGCGCTCGCTGCATGGATTGTGGCGTTCCGTTTTGTCATACCGGCGACATGATGGCCAACATGGCCTCAGGCTGCCCGGTCAACAACCTGATTCCGGAATGGAACGATCTCGTCTATCAGGGACGCTGGCGCGATGCGCTGGACCGATTGCACAAGACGAACAACTTCCCGGAGTTCACCGGTCGCGTTTGTCCGGCTCCTTGTGAAGGGTCCTGCTGCCTGAGCGTTATCGAACCAGCTGTTACGATTAAGAACATTGAGTGTTCGATTATCGATCATGCCTTTGAGAAGGGCTGGGTTATTCCTGAGCCACCTCAGGTTCGCACGGGCAAGAAGATTGCTGTTGTGGGATCTGGCCCTGCAGGACTTGCTGCTGCTGCCCAGCTTAACAAAGCCGGCCACTGGGTCACTGTGTACGAACGAGATGATCGTGTCGGTGGTTTGTTGATGTACGGCATTCCGAACATGAAACTCGACAAGCAGGAAGTTGTCGCTCGTCGAGTTCGAATCATGGAGCAGGAAGGCATTACGTTCTTTACCAACACATCGGTTGGTAAGGATGTGCCAGCGTCGCAACTGTTGGAAGATTTCGATGCGATCGTGCTGGCTACGGGATCAACTCGACCTCGTGACCTGCCTATTCCCGGCCGCAATCTGAAGGGAGTGCATTATGCGATGGACTTCCTGCGTCCGAATACTCGCAGTCTTCTGGACAGCAAGCTGACGGATGGCAACTTTATCAATGCGAAGGACAAGAACGTCGTCGTAATCGGTGGCGGTGACACCGGAAACGACTGTCTTGGTACTTCGCTGCGTCACGGCTGCAAGTCGCTGGTTAACTTCGAGATCGTTGAGAAGCCGTCTCTGCAAAGAGCACCTAACAATCCATGGCCTCAGTGGCCACGAGTCTTCCGCGTCGATTACGGTCACGAAGAGGCCGCTGCAAAGTTTGGCGACGATCCTCGTCAGTTCTGCATTCAGACAGCAGAATTTGTGGACGACGGCCATGGCAACGTGAAGGCCGTCAAGACGATCGAAGTTGACTGGCAGGTTATGACCGAAGGTGGTCCGCCATTTGTACCGATCCCGGGCACTGAAAAAGAGTATCCGGCTGATCTGGTCTTCCTGGCACTTGGGTTCCTTGGTCCGGAACACCCGGTCGCTGATCAGCTTGGTGTGAAGATTAAGGAAGGCCGTGGAGGCATGAGCTGGCTGGACGCCGAGCATGAACGATACACCACCAGCAACGCAAAGGTCTTTGTTGCCGGGGACTGCCGTCGCGGTCAAAGCCTTGTCGTATGGGCGATCAACGAAGGTCGCGGAGCCGCTCGAGAAGTCGATCGTTTCCTGATGGGGACGACCGATCTGCCATAGGTTGTTGCGGATAGTTCGCCAGGACAGGATTCAAAGTGAAGCCCGGTTGATTTCATCGCCGGGCTTTCTTTTTGATACAGGAGCAAGACGGCTATCAGTGATTGAAGCGGAATTCGGGTCCGGCGAGCAGCGCCCAGAGCAACTGAGTTCGCGATTCGTTTTTCTTCTCCGGAATTCGATCCAGCCAATTGTTGGCCGAGGTGATCTCATCAACCTGCGGAACACGCCCGAGAACTGTGAGCCATAATACTTCGATCGCCTGATTCTGGTTCTCGCCTTTCTTGAGTGCTCCCAACAGCCGATCGTCTGAATCACTCAGCATCTCGTTCTGAATTCGCTGACTGTTGCTGAAGAACAGAGCTTCATCGACAGCCACCTGAAAGTTGTCGCCAGGCTGTTCGAATTCTCGAACCCAGCCGTTCGCCTGATTCTCGAGTTCCGTGCGGCGTTTGATCCATTCGTCCGTGGCATCGATCGAGGGCCATTGCTCCGGATTTCTGACAGACACATGTAAAGACGCAGCAAGTTGTCGAGGTGTTAGCGGGCGAGTTTTGGCTACGGCAAAAAGGTTGGCGGCAGGTTGCTCCGATGGTTGAGCCCACTCGCTGGATCGAGCATAAGCCTCACTGAGTACAATCCCCTGGATCAGTCGCCGCAGGTCATAGCCGTGACTGACAAGATCATTCGCAAGCCACGCCAGCAATTCCGGGTGGCTCGGCGGATTGCCGCTGTGCATCTGATCGAGCGGATCGACCAGTCCCGTCCCCAGCAGCCGAGCCCATACACGGTTCACGATGTTCCGCGCAAAGAAACGGTCTTTGCTGTCACGCAGTGCAACCTCGACCAGTTCATCACGAGGCCGAAATTCGGGAACCACAATCTCCGCTTCCACATCTTCCTGTTCGAGCTTTCGAATGCGTTCTTCCAGTGACTTACGTTCCTCGGCCGGAAACTCCGGCGTTCGATCAGTAACCTGATCGCCCGTCAGAAACATAAACGCGGCTTTCTTCTCTTCGCCGCTCGTCGTTGTGAATTTGACTTCCCCGAACGGACGTTCTGCCAGAGCACTCACTTTGCGAGTCTGATAGGTTCTCTGAAAGAAAGCCTGCATTCCATAAAAGTGATCCTGTTTCCAGTCAGTGACCAGCGGATGATCGTGGCACTTCGCACAACTGATGTTGACGCCGAAGAACAGGATCGCAGTATCATTGGTCAGATCATCCAGTTCGCGCACCCGACTCTTCAGGAACTGTGCAGCTCCTTTCTCCGGGCCTTCAGCGACGCCGGCTTTCATCAGCTCCCGAAAGATCGTATCCCAGGAACGGCGTCCCTGAACCGCAGTCAGAAGATAGTTGCGAAACTCATCGTCGTAGGGTTGATTGGGTAACAGTGATTCGTCGAGCCAGTTGCGATGATGAAAATCAAAATCCGGAGACTGCATCAGACGATCAACCAGCATGCGTCTTCGATCGGCTTCAGGCAAAGAATGGAACCACTCTCGCTCTAATGCGTGAGGAATTCGTCCTGCCAGATCCAGCATTGTCCTCCTGAGTAACGTCGCGTCGTCAGCAGGAGCAACGGGGTTCACACCGTTTTTCGCCAGGTGGGCTGACACGTAATGATTGATGGCGGTAACGATCTCCGTTTCCTGCGGCAGCAGCTCTTCGGCAGCGTTCGCTGTTTCACTCACCAAAACAACAGCAAATGAGAGGAACACGACCATCAGGACGGTATGTGTTCTGAAGCTGCGAGCAGAGCCATCGGTAACGGGCATGTGCTGGATCCGGTGAATGGCGGCGGGCGTAATGTCGAGGAGGGTTCCCGATTGTAAGCAAATCTACTCTCGGGGCGAAACGGTTTTCCCCTGCGTCTGTTCGCGAAAGCGATCTCAACATCCCGAAACGGGCTGTTGACTTCATCATTCAGCGGCGAAGCCGCTGGCGCCGTTGTCCAGCTTCGCCTTTGGCTGGCCGCTAATCGCAACACGAATGTCTGATTCAATCAACATGCTGCTCGCGAAGGACATTGAATGGGATTTGCATGCGATGAACGTGGAAAGACGTTCAATTTCGGTTTGTCGCTGGACCGTTCTCAGTAGTAGAGTCATGATTCTCGTGGAGTACATCCCCTGCCACCGATTCGGGGTCTGGAAATCGATTGTTCCACAGCGCCCTCAGGGAATCCTGAGGGGCTTCAAGGGTGAGTTTGTGACGCATAAGTTTGAACAACAATTGCAGGCTGTCAGGCAGCAGCAACAGCAACAGTGGCTTTGGCAATGTGCTTCTACAGGACTGTTGTGCGGAGCCGGTGCTGGCTGCGTATTGGCGATCCTGCGAATCATGAGCCATGGAGCGTTTTCATGGATCTGGATTCTGGTGGCCATCGCCTTGCCGGTGTTAAGCGCCATCGGATTTGCGTTCCTGCGATCATGTTCATTGGTTACGGCGGCAAGGTTCATCGACAGCACCTGTCACCTGAAGGATCGAATTCAAACCGCACTACAGTTCCTCGATGCTCCTGGTGAAGATGCTGTTCGCAGACTTCAGATTGAAGATGCTGCTGCGCATCTGGCATCAGTGGACCTGCAGAAGATTCTGCCTGTCAAAGCTCCTCCATCGTGGAACGTTGCAGTCGTGGCAGCGGTCTTTGTGTTTTTGCTCGGATTCCTGGCTGCTCCTCGCGAGATTCTGCAAGCTTCTGTAACGGCGAATGAAGTCGTCGCAGAGCAGGCTGTTCAGGCTTCGGAGAGTCTGGAAGAACTGAAGGAGTTTCAGGAGCAGCATAAGGACGCGGAACTCGACAAGATGCTGAAGGAGATGAACCAGCAACTCAAAGTTCTGGCTGCTCCAGGCACAACTCCGAAAGAGGCATTGGCAAAACTATCGGAGATGGAAGCGTCTCTTCAGGAAATGCAGCAGCAGTTAAGCGATCCGGCTGTCGAATCACAACTCAAGGAGATTGGCGAAGCCCTGGCACTGGCCGAGCCTACTGCCGCAGCTGGTGCTGCTTTGTCGAAGGGCGACATGCAGAAGGCAGCGGAAGAGCTATCTCAGATGACAAAGCCGCAACTGGACCGCAAGACAGAGAAAGCTGTCAAAGAGAAACTGGAACAGGCTCAACAGAAAGCGGGCGAGCATAATCAGACAAAAGATATCCAGAAGAGTCTCGACAAGATGACCAAGGGACTTTCCAACGGTGACAAAGAGCAGTTTGAAGAAGGTGCCAAAGCTCTGGCGGAAGAATGTGAGCAGCAGGGAAAGAAACAGGAGTTATCAGACCTGCTGAAGAAGCAAAGTCAATTCCTTGGCGAATGCAAAGCTCAGTGTGAAAGTGAAAGTCGCAATCTGGCGCAGGGCAGCCGGAAGGGCGGTAACAAGGCGGGCAAAGGCTCGACCGGTATGGCCGGGAGCAAGACGGCTCTGCAGAAAACCGGGAATGAGTTGAAGCTGACCGGGCAGGATTCAGGCCAGGGAGATGTCGACAAAGAGACGATCACTGGCGAGATGGAAGAACAGGAGTCGGTGCGACAGTATCGCGAAAAAGCCGGGCAGTATGAAGCACTCAGTGAATCCGCATTGGAATCTGAGTCTATCCCGCTGGGGCATCGTCAGACCATTCGAAGATACTTTGAAATGATCCGACCTCAGGCAGGCGAGACTGATACTGTGCGGGAAGAAATCCGCGAAGGGCAGGTTCCCGCTGAGACGAAAACTCCATGACCGCGATTCAGTATGAACTCACTGCGGATGATTTTGTGGAGTTCAATCACTTCCACCACAAACATTCACCGGAACTCCGGCGCAGACTTCTTCTTTCACGAATCGTGATTCCGCTGTTCATGATTCTTGCGTTACTGCTGACACCGTTGCTGATGCAGAGAAATGACCGCGGCTATCGGGAGGGTTTGACCCGAATGAGATGGTTTTTTGCCGTCCCCCCGGTCCTGTTCTTTTACGCCCCAATTGCGTGGAAGCGAAGACAGGCACGCTTGATACGGAGAATGTTGAATGAAGGGTCAACCCGCTCATTGCTCGGAAATTGCTTGATCACTTTGAACGACGATTCGATCAGTGTTCAACGTCCTTCAAGTCTCTCAACGTATGGCTGGGAAGCAACCGATCAGATCCGCGTGAATTCAGAATATTGCTTTATCTATGTAACGTCAATCTCGGCCATTATTCTGCCGCGTCGAGCATTCAATTCGAGCGAGGCGTTCGATGACTTTGTTCGAGAAATCAGACAGCATCTGAATCGCCGAGCGATAACACAGTCAATGGCTTGTTGATGACTCATCGAGTTTCGTTTCGGTCGGCCCCAGCGGCAGGGTAAACCAGAAACGGCATCCCTTGTCGGGATTGTTGTCAGCGTGAATGCTTCCATGCTGGCGTTCAATTACGTCGCGACAGATAGCCAGACCTATACCGAAGCCTTCTGATTTTGTGGTAAAGAAGCGATCAAACACGCCATCGGGATTCTTCAGCTTAATGCCCGGACCGTTGTCAGATACCTCGACAATCGCATTCTTCCGGGAAGCATCCAGTTTGGCTGTGATGGTAATCTCCGGGTTCAGGGTTTCCGCATCGGAGCACGCTTCCATCGCGTTTACCAGGAGATTGATCAGGACATGAGTCGTCTGGACCTCATCGACGTAAACGTCCTGACCATGCCTTGGGTGCAGCAATTCCTCCGGATCACGCACATTGATAATTGTTCCAAATCGATCCATCTGAACTTCGACCATCGCGACCGCATGTGTGATCATTTTGGTGAGGCGAACCGGGGCAATCGGAACGCGGCGATTCGTCAGGAAATCTCGAAGGCTCCTGATGATATCGCCGGCATGGTTGGCACTGGTTTCTACTGCTTCAACGCACTTCAGAAACGACTCCGGAGATTCGTTCTTCTTGACTCGCGATATAATCGTGAACACATGATTGGAGATGGCTTGAAGCGGCTGGGCCAGTTGGTGAGCAAACTCGGTGGCGATGTTACCAAGGATGCTTAGTCTTGCCGCTCGGCTAAGCTGGGAGCGAAGATCACAGAGTTCTGCTTCGTGTGCACGTTCGAGATCGTTGTTTGTCAGGTACAAGGTTACGAGGCAAGATCGCGATTTGTGCGCGGCTGGTTCGATTCGCACAGCATACGAACATGGACGTCCGCTGGAGTTGATGCCGAAGATCTGCAGCGATCGCGGCTCAGTCGTTTCTGAAGCATCACGAATCATGTCACGAATAGCATCGGCAGACCCCGGAGAAACAAACTCCGAAAGCAGCAGCCCCTTCACATTCGGAGGATTGGTTTGCCGAAAGGGAAGTGCCCGAATGATTTCTCCCTGCATGTTGACTCGCAGAGCGAAATCACAAGCTCCGTTGGCGACGCGTTTCCACTGAATGTGACTGCGACGTCGTTTTCGTTCGCGGCGTGCAAAGAGTACCGATTGCATCAGGACGCCACCGGTCAACTGAATCAGTCGTCGCGTTTGATCGCAGAGGAATTCACTATTGCCGTTATGAGCCAGCCCGATAATTGCGGTCAGTTGTCCCGTTGAAATCACGGGAATCATCTCGTAACTGGTCAGATTCAGCTCGCGGAGCAGGCCGGAGACCAGCTTGCTGCAGGCATTGTTTCGCTCATCAAACGCTGTAAAGAAAGAGTTGCCCTGCTGCAGGCACTTCAAGGCAATTTCGCCGAAAAATGGAATCGGGACTTCCTGGAGTGCCGCTCCAACGGGCAGGCTCCCGGAAGCAGACCATTCTGCGCATAACGTTGCTACAGGTTTTGATCGATTGCGAGATTTGATGATCAGCAGGTGTGCATGGGAAACGTGAGATAACTCGCCGATGACGCGAATGGCTTCACTGGCAAGAAGTCCCAGTGCCCCTCGGCTGCTGTCAGGCATTGTGCTGCTTAACTGCAGAGAGTAATCGAGCATGGCCTGCTGGTCGATTTCAGAGACTGGCATAATGGATTCCGCCACAATCTTTCACAAACGAAAAGAGCCCACACCAAGTTGATCGGTGAGGGCTCTGAAAGCTACGTCAGCCAATGAATCAGACCACTGGTCCTTGTTCAGGACCCTACAAAAGGCCGAGCATTTCCGAAGCGTCACCCATTAGTCGTCGTTCAGCTTCAACAGAATGAAAAGGATCTGGCGGAAAAGAACGGCGATCGATCCGAAAATCATCAGTGCTCCCGCAACGTGGGCTGTTGTCGGAAGATGATGCATGATCAAAGATGTCTCATACAGAATGTAGCCGCACATCAGCACGACAACACCGACCGAAAATCCCAGACCGAGGCTAAAGCCGAAGATCGCGGATGCTATGCTGATCGCAAACAGACCGAGGCCCGCCAGAAACAATGCGTTCCGCATGAACGAAAAATCTGACTTGGACAGCACAACAAACAGAGTCAGTGATCCGGTGATCAGGAGAGTAACGAATGCTGCCTGCCCGATCAGGTTCGGATTTGTCATCGTGGCAATGGTAAGAATTGGAGCAGTGATCAGCGATTGCAGACCCACGAACAACCCCAGCCCTGCATATTGAGTGACTGCCGAGGCGCCGCTGTAGGCCAGACGTTCAGCCAGCCATGAGACGACCATAAAGACCAGAAGGCTGATCCACCACGACTGTCCCATCAAGGCCATGAGTTTGAGGTTCATGCCTGTGGTGAACAACAACGTCTCGATGCCGATCATCAATACAATCGCGCCAAAGACGTGACCGTAGACGCGTCGAAGAAAGCCCAATCGCTCACTCAACTGCGCGTCGACGACGAACATGTCTCGAGGAGCATCGTATTGATCATAGCTCTGATAAGGCGAACTCATGGGACTGCTTCTCCTGAGAAGGCGATACTGTCTTTTTCAACCTTGCAACGACCGACGCTGGCACTATTCACGCAGGCCGAACGCTCGATACAAGTATAGTCACCCCTCGGGCGAATGCAAAATATCGGTCAGTGAATTAAGTGTTCCGGCGGTGTTCAGCAGTCAAAATACAGCGAAAACTCATATGGATGCGGTCGTTGATTGATCGCTTTGACCTCGTTATCGCGTTTGTGCTGAATCCAGCGTTCGATGACGTCAGGCGTAAACACATCGCCCCGCAACAGGAAATCAGGACTCTTTTCCAGAGCATCCAGCGCGGCTTCCAGAGAAGACGGCGTACAAACCAGGCCTGCCCGTTCCTCCGGAGCCAGATCGTAAAGATCCTTGTCCTGAGGTCGACCGGGGGAGACTCGATTCTGAATCCCGTCAATCATCGCCATCAGAATGGCGGACATCGCGAGATAGGGATTGCACGCCGAATCCGGACAGCGGAATTCAAAGCGGCGGCGAGATTCCTGCCCGGAATTTGCCGGAATTCGAATTGCCGCTGAACGATTTCGATAGCTGTAAGACAAGTTGACGGGAGCTTCAAACCCCGGCGTTAGTCGCTTATAGCTGTTAGTCGTCGGACAGCAGAACGCAAGCAGTGCCGGCGCATGCTTCAGAAGTCCTCCGATGGCAAACATCGCTGTTTCGCTGAGACCACCGTACCCGCTGCCCGCGAACAACGCGTGATCGTCCTTCCATAGAGACAGCGTCATGTGCAGTCCCGAGCCGTTATCGTTCCATATCGGTTTAGGCATAAACGTCGCCGTCTTACCGTGACGATGAGCGACATTGCGCACAATGTACTTCAGCCTTACCAGTTTGTCGGACATTCGAACCAGCGTGTCGCTTCTCAGGTCAACTTCGCATTGCCCGCCGGTCGCCACTTCATGATGTTGCCCGTCCGTGCGAATCCCGCTGTCTTCCAGCATCATCATGATGTCGGTGCGCAGATCCTGCAGCGTGTCAAACGGAGGCATCGGCAGATAGCCTTCGCGATGGCGAATCTGATTGCCGCGACCATTCTGAGCAACCCCGCGATTCCACTGTCCTTCGATGCTGTCGATGTGGTAGTAGCCTTCATACTCACGCTGATCAAAGCGAACACTGTCAAACACGAAGAACTCAGCCTCCGCGCCAAACAACGCCTTATCAGCGATGCCGGTTGAGAGCATATAGTTCTCGGCTTTGCGTGCGATGTTACGAGGATCGCGAGGATAGGTCTGATGCGTGACCGGATCCTTCACATTGCACAGCATTGCCAGCGTCGACTTCATAAACGGGTCGACGAAACAAGTCTGAGATTCCGGAACAACCAGCATGTCGCTTTCATGAATCGCTTGCCAGCCGCGCATGGACGATCCATCAAAGGAAAAGCCTTGCTCAAAACTTTCCTCAGTCAGTTGGTCGGCAGGAATCGTGAAGTGTCGCTGAGACCCGCAGAAGTCTGTGAAGCGAAGGTCGATAGCTCGGATCTCGCACTGACGACACAGAGCAAGAACTTCACGAGGAGAGAGTTGAGTTTCGGACATTTGTAGTAGAGGCTCGTGGGTTAATACGTCTCGATGAATTCCAGGTGGTTGTTTTTTCAAACAATCTTCTCTGCCCGGCCGGGTGGATCGGAGCGATTGACCCGCAGGGCGTAAACCATACCGCAAAATGCAGGCCGTTTCATGCTCCGAAACGTCAGTTTGGAAGGTTCCAGGGGACTCTCAGCAGCAGTCTGCCCAACTATTTCAATCCGCACAGGGAAAACACGGGATTCCGATTTCTTAACTTCCTGCCGAATCAAACGACTCCCTGTCGTACCCTTGTGCATCAGTGCACGAATTTCCATCAGTGATTGAAGAGGAATTCTCGGCTGCTCACGATTCCCCAGACCACGTCTTCCAGCACGATTCGCCGTTCTTCCGCACTGGCCTCCGCAAGCACTGCTGAGATCTCATCCAATTCGTGCTGTTGTGGCAGTCTGGCCAGAGAAGTCAGGAAGACCTCTTCGATCAATTCCTTGTCCGACTTTTTCTCAGTCAGCCAGCGAGCCAGCCGGTTCTCAGGCACGGCCAGTTTATCGTTCACAGTCTTGCCATTGGAAATGTGCAGCACCTGAACCATGCTGGGTTCGTCAGAACGTTCACATTCACAAGTGATCCGTCGCTGGTTGCGACCAAACGTCTGCAGGAAGTACGACTCAACAGCCGAGTCATGCAGTTGGATCGCTCGAGTCCCCCTGGCGTAAGCATCGGTCGGTTTAACATCAGCACCGGGGTAAACAATCTTGTTGAACTCGGTTGGAACATCGGTAACCTGCGAGACCCCATCAAGAAGAACCTCAGCCAGAAGGCGGCGCGGAAAGTAGCGTGAATAGTGGCGAGAGTCGCCAGCATTCTCCGGCAATGTCTGACTACTGCGCTGATAGGCCTCCGACTGCAGAATCGTGCGGACCAATGATTTCAGATTGTACTTTTCATCGACAAGATACTTCGCGGTGGCGGCCAGCAGCTCTTCGTTGCTGGCAGGGTTTGACGCTCTCATATCGTCGACCTGCTCAACAAGCCCCACTCCGAAAAAGTTCTTCCAGACTCGATTCGTGACTGACCGCGAAAACATTTGGTTGTCCGGAGATGTCAGCCACTGCGCCGCGACTTCTCGCCGATCGATCTGGCTGTCCAGCGGAATCGATTCACTATCGAGCGGCGTTGGAGGTTGTGGCTTACCGGTGCGAGGCTGAACCAAGTCACCCGACGTCGCCGTAACCAGAGTTCTCAATCCATCACCATTGCGAGGATCACCGCCCCAGCCCTTCGCCCGGACGCGAGAAAACAGGTTTGCGAACGAGTAGTATTGATCGTTGGTCCATTTTTCCAGAGGATGGTTGTGGCACTTTGCACAACCAATGGAAAGCCCCAGAAACGCCTGGCTCACATTTTCAGCCATGTCTTCGGGAGCCTGATGCAGAGCATAAAAGTTTGTCGCTCCGTTTTCGAAACTCGAACCCTTTGAAGTAATCAGTTCACGCACCAACTGATCCCATGGTGTGTTGGACTGGACTCTGTCATGGACCCACTTGTAATACGCTTTGATGGCGTCGGGACGCAATTCTGTACCGTTCAGCAGCAGAAGATCAGACCAGCGATACGTCCAGTAATCCACGTATTCGGGCCTTTCCAGCAAAGATTCAATCAGCTTGTCGCGTTTATCCGGAGCTGCGTCGGCCAGAAAGCTGCGAACTTCATCGGCCGTCGGCAGAGTCCCGATTGTGTCCACGTAAACTCGCCGCACAAACACTTCGTCAGATGAACGAGGCGATGGCTTGAGATTCAGTCGTTGCAACTGTTGCAGCACCAGTTCATCAATAAAGTTTCGACGACCTGCCGCTGTAAACTCTGATGGATCGATGGTCTGTTCAAATGGCACAGTGACGCGAGCAATCACGATCTTGCTGGAGAACCACGCTGTAATTGCGCCTTCGCCAGGGCCGATCACAGTGATGTTGCCATTTTCATCGACGGAAGAAACGGCTTCATTGGATGACGTAAACTTGGCCAACTGAGTCACGTCTTCGACTCGACCATCTGTGTACCAGGCTCGAACAAGCAAGGGCTGAACGAGCCCCGCTTTGAGAGTCGTTCGTTCCGGAAGAATTTCCAGCTTCTCAATGCGAGCATCATTCTCTGACGGTGCCGGGGCTCCAGCAGCGATCCATTCCGCGACGACTCGATAATGCCACGACTCCGGCTGAAGTTTCAAGCCGCCCTTGTGAGGAATCGCCATGGTGGGTTTCGTCAGCAACAGACTGGTAGCGGGTTCAGCCAACTCGACTCGACGACCAAGCTGCTGTTCGACGATTGTGAAATAGTCACGATCCGGATCGTATCCTCGCAAGGAAAGCCGAAAACCACCCTTGCCAGCAAGTGCGCCGTGGCAGGCGCCGGAGTTACAGCCCTGGCGAGCCAATACAGGTTCAACATGATTTCGAAACGACCATGAGAATGGTTCATTCATCCCGGTGACCGTAACCTTCTGTGTCGCCGAGTCACCTTCGATTCCATCAACTCGCACAACAGCCGTCCCGTTGCTGACCGGAATCAGCTTCAGGCCTGAAACTCTGACAACTCCGGGGTTATCACTGACCAGCATGGTCGTTCCTGCCAGTGGTCCGACAGCATCGTTCCCCACAAATCGTTCGGCGATGGCACCGTGTACGGCTTCGACGCCATGCAAGGTCACCTCCGCCGGGAGCAGCCGCACGGTCTCTTGTGCCTGAGATTGCGCGTGAGCAAAACAAAGCGAAAGAACGCAGCAGACGGCGAACGCAGAAAAACGTTTCATGGATTCACTCGGAGGGACACAAAAGCGGCGCAGGTCAGGAACCGTTATCCCGGTCGTCTCGCGTCAGGAAACGCGAAACCAGCCCGAACATGGTTCCGATAGGATACCGAACCATTTTTTCCCAGGGAATCGAAATGCCGTGGATAGTTTCGATCCGGTAGCAGGGGGCGATCTCGTGCCCATCTGATTGGGGGCGAATTGGAGTCGAATCCCAGTTCGGACGAGAAACTGAAGTTGGGAGTCAAATCACTGAATAACGAAGTCCAACCCAGAAATAGTGTGGCCATTCGTTGATTGCGTGAATCTCCCTGATCAAATACTTACAGTACACTTTTGGCATGATGAACCGGCGAGACTCTTTTCCAGAGGATCTCCAACTCAAACGGGTCAGGATTGATCACATGACGTCATCGAATAGTCGTGGTACGCAAGACACATCGCTTGATCGAAGACAGTTGCTGGCTTATGCCGGATTCGGAGCAACAATGTTAACCGGCGCTGTGGGATCAGCGTCAGCATCGACGGTCGCTGGCCAGCAGGTCGATGCGACCGCAAAGCCACCACGTTTCAACATGAAAAAGTCGATTAATCTTTGGGCGTTTCCGTATCCAGGCAAGATGACTTTGCGGCAATGTCTGCAGCTCGCAAAGGATGCGGGGTTCGATGGCATAGAACTCAATTATGATCTGGACAGCGATTTGTCGCCCAAGTCCGGGACGAAAGAATTCACTGAGATTCGCAAAATGGCGGAGGAGATCGGCATTGCGATCAGTGGCCTTTGCTCATTCCTGTTTTGGCCGTATCCGCTGACCAGCAATGATCCAGCCGAGAGAGCTCGAGGCATGGAGCTGGCCGCATTGATGACTCAGGCCGCCCATGACCTTGGCACAAAGAATCTGCTGGTTGTTCCCGGGGCTGTGCATATGCCGTGGCGAGCCGACCATGATCCGACACCGAACGATGTCTGTGACAAACGAGCGAAAGAAGCGATCGAGAAGCTGCTGCCGCTGGCGGAGAAACTGGATATCTCGATGAACATCGAGAACATTTTCTTCAATGGCTATCTGCTATCACCGTTTGAGATGATCGCATTCGTGGATCATTTCAAGAGTAAGCACGTGAACGTGCACTTCGACACGGGCAATATCATGGAGTATCAGTTTCCAGAGCACTGGATTCCCATGCTGGGTCAGCGCATTCGCAATGTCCACCTGAAAGAGTACTCAAAGAAGAGCACCGATCATTCGCTCGAAGCATTTCGCCCCTTATTAGATGGAACCACAAACTGGCCGGCCGTCATGCAGGCGTTCAGTGATGTTGGTTACGAGGGATATTTGACGTTCGAGTACTTCCATCCCTATCTTCATCATCCGGAAGCTCTGATCTATCAGACCTCTGATTCGCTCGATCGTCTGCTGGGCAAAAAATAAAAGAAACCTATCGCAGCACGTTCAGCAGGTTATTCCGGTCGTCAGTCCACAGCACAGTCCGAGAATTGACCGTAGTGCCAGCCGGGCCCAATGCTTTGGTGAGCACGGCCGGTTCGCGGCATAGGAGCATCCAGACTGATTCCAGAGCAACACCACCATCGACACCTCGTTCGCAAGCTTGAACGCGGGCACTGAGGCCGAATTCATCTCCCAGTGCTCTGACGACTGGCTCAAGGTCGAAGTACGAATTCGAAATGTGGACCGCCAGAACTCCGTCCTGACTCAGATGGCGAGAATAGATCTGCATGGCTTCGGTGGTCAGCAAATGGACCGGGATCGCATCGCCGGAGAACGCATCCAGGACCAACACATCGAACTGCTGATTGGGTTCCTGCTCCAGCACGAGTCGTGCATCGCCGGGCAAAACTTTGACTTCTGCTTCGCAGTCTTCCAGAAACGTAAAGTGTTCCCAGGCGAGATTGATCACGTCGGGATTGATCTCATAGAACCGCATGTGATCGCCGGGGCGACCGTAGACGGCCAGTGTCCCTGCTCCCAGACCAACGACACCAATGCGACGATCTTCTGCTGAATTCTCATGAAGCTTCGGCTGTGCGAGCACACGCCCCGCACCGGAGCTGAGTGAGTAATAGGTAGCCGGCTGGCGTCGTCCGGCTTCGTCAAGAAACTGACGACCATGAACAACTCGCCCGTGAACCATGTCGCGAGAAAGTCGTTGCGTTGCAGCTTCGACGACATCGTCAACTCGCAGAACACCGTAGAAATTTCGTTCAATCACTCTGGTCGATGAGGACGGCCGAGTAAAGAGAGCCAAATACAGAGTCATTGCAAGGATCAGTCCGGAACCGAACTTCAGCGTTGTTGCGGGCGGCACAAGTTTCTGAAACTGCTGGTCGCTCCGAAGCCATGTTCCGGCACAAATCAGCAGGCAGGAGAAGATCCCCAAAGGCAATTCGCAGTAGCTATTAAAGATCATGGGAGCCAGCAGGC